>JABFXT010000039.1 GCA_013361595.1 Nocardia sp.
GTCCGTGCCGCGATCATCCAGAGGGGCTGGCACCGGCGCGGAGTGCTGGGCACGGCGTTGCGCTGGATCGACCGCCATCTCCCCTAGCCCAAGCTTCTGATCAGCTGAAACCCGCTCATGTTCGGAAAACAGGCCTAGCGGGGAGCGGGCCCGCTGACGAATAGCGTGGCGTCGACGTGACGACCTCCCGGCATCGGCGGGATTGGTGCGTGGCCTGGTTCCTGGCACGGGACTCACCGCCCTGGCCGATGCCGATCGCGCCACCGTCTTCTTCCCACCTGGCGCTTCGTCCGTTCCTACCTCCGGCTGATCACGGCGGTCGGTCGCGTCTGTCTGAACTGCTGCGGTCAGGTCCCAGCCCTGGTGGCCTGCGCATCGAACGCACCGGGTCGGGTCACGCGCAGTCGGCGCAACGTCGCGGGTCTTCGTCCCAGCCGTTCGTGCTTGCGCGACCCGCCAGTTCCGCGTGATGGGTGGTTTCGAACTCATCCATCCGGCTGCGAATTCGATGCAGGTCCGCGATCCGGGTGTCCAGGCGGTGGCGGGCGTGGCGGAGTCGTTCAGCCAGGCGGGGACCGATGAGGTCGGCGTCCTGTGGGCAGTCGCGGGCAAGGTCGCGGATCTCGGTCAGGGTGAGCCCGAGGCCGCGCAATTGTCCGATCCAGTGCACGCAGTTCAGGGCGTCGGTGGTGAACAGGCGATAGTTGGCCTCGCTGCGTCCGGCCGTGTAGATCAGCCCGGTGTCGGTGTAGTCGCGTAGTGCCTTGATCGGTACTCCGGTCCGCCGCGACAGTTCGCCGACCGTCATCAACTGTGCGCGGGTTCCGCTGGTCATCGGCACATTCTTTCCGGTCAGGACGCGCAGCAGGACAGCTTGGACACGTCGCGGGTGAAGGTTTGGGCGGCGAGTCTGAGGCCTTCGGCCATGGTGAGGTACGGGCACCACAGGTCGGCCATCTGGTGCACGGTCATGTCATTCGCGAGGGCGTAGACGGCGGTGGCGATCACGTCTCCGGCGCCTTCGGCGACGACGTGGGCGCCGAGCAGGCGTTCGGTGTCCTGGTCGGCGACGAGTTTGATCAGGCCGTGGGTGTCGCGGTTGACCAGCGCCCTGGGCACGTACTCCAGCGGCAGTACCCGGCACTCGCACCGGTAGCCGTGTTCGACCGCCTGAGCTTCGGTCAGCCCGGCCGAGGCGATCGCGGGGCTGGTGAAGGTCACCCGCGGCAGGTGGTGGTAGTCCAGCGTCCGCTCGGCGTTGTCGAAGGCGTTGTCGGCGACGAGAGTGCCGTGGGCGCCGGCGACATAGACGAACTGCGGGTGCCCGGTGACGTCCCCGGCGGCCCAGATCCGGGGATTGTCGGTGCGCAGCTGGTTGCCGACGATCACTTCGCCGCGCGGCCCGGTTTTCACGCCGACCGCGGCCAGGTTCAGCTCGGCGGTGACCGGGCGACGACCGGCCGCCACCAGGAGTTGCTCGGCGCAGAGTTCGGTGGGCGGGCCGTCCGCGCCGGCGAGCGTCACCCGGTATCCGCCCGGGTCGCGGTCGGTGCGTGTGACGGTTACGCCGGTGACCACCCGGATGTCTTCGCGAGTGAGCGCGGCCTCGATCGCGGCGGAGATCTCGGGTTCCTCGAACGGTGCCAGTCGACCCAGCGCTTCCACGGCGGTCACCTCGGCGCCGAGGCGGTTCCACAGCTGCGCCTGTTCCAGGCCGACCGCGTTACCGCCGAGCACGATCATCGACGCGGGGAGCGTGTCGAGTTCCATCGCGGTGGTCGACGTCAGATATCCGGCCTCGGCGAGCCCGTCGATCGGGGGAGCCCACGGGGTCGAGCCGGTGGCGATCAGGTAGTGCTCGGCTGTCACGGTGGCCGTCCCGCCGTCGGCCGGCTCGACGTGCAGGACCGGATCGGATCGGTCCGTGGTGAAGGCGGCGGCCCCGTGGAGGATGTCCCAGCCGTATCCGGCGGCCAGGTCGGTGTACTTCTCCGTCCGCAGGGCCTCCACCAGGTCCCGTTTGCCGTCGATCAGGCGCGGCATGTCGACTCCGAACGGCGTCACGCTGATGCCGGGGAACCGGCCATCCAGCGAGACATGCCGTGCTTCGGCCGCGGCCAGCAGGGCCTTCGACGGCACACACCCGGTGTTCACGCACGTGCCGCCGACGGTGCCGCGTTCGACCATCACCACCGAGCGGCCCTTGGCGCGGACCGCGATCGCCGCCGCGAACCCTGCCCCGCCCGAACCGATCACCGCCAGGTCGTACCGCATCCCATGGCTCCTCTCCGTTCCTCGGTTGACGCCGACCGTCAGACGTATTCGTCATGGCGGCTACACCGATGCTAACCTGATATTTGTGTATCCGCATACATTGAATACCTGATGTGAGGATGGCGAATCGATGGCCAGAGCACCCGAACCGGCAGCGGCGCTGCTGCCGACCGAGCCGAACGGCGTGGAGATGATGGCCAAGTTCTTCCGCGCCCTGGGCGACCCGGCACGCCTGCGGCTGCTGGAATTCCTGCTGCACGACGAGCACACCGTCACCGAATGCGTCGAGCACGTCGGCCTGTCCCAGGGCCGGGTCTCCACCCACCTGGGCTGCCTGGCCGACTGCGGGTACGTACAAGTCCGGCGCCAGGGCCGGTTCGCCCACTATCAGGTCACTGACCTGCGGGTGGCCGAACTGGTGCTGCTGGCGCGGTCGCTGGCCGCGGACAACGCCGCCGCCCTGGCCGCGTGCATGCGCATCACGCCCGCCACCTGAGCGGAAGCTGGTCCACGATGCCCACCGATCCCGACCGCGATGGCAAGCACGGCGCGCTGGCCATCGGCGCCCTCCTGCTTGTGCCTGCACTGTGCTGTGGTCTGCCGCTGCTGATCGCCGGAGGCTTGCTTGCCGGGCTCGGCTCGGTCCTGGGTAACCCGTGGGTGATCGGTGCGGCCGTCGCGCTGGTCGTCGCCGTCGTGGTCTGGCGGGTTCGCCGCCACGCTCGCGCCACACGCTCAGCAGCCTCCGCGTGCTGCGCGCCGGAACCACCGGGCGGCGAACGCTCGTCCGGCCCGGCCACCGAATCACCGACCCGCCATCAGCAGCAGTAGCACCCATTTCGCCGTCCGGAGGACCGACCGCGTCAGCCCGCGGGCGCGAGTGGTGCCCCCGCTGCGGCGGCTCCGGTCAGCCGGATTCCGCTGCGCGGCAAGGGCTTGACCCTCACCCCGGGGGCAGACCCTAGCTTGGGACCGTCAGCGCAATCGGCGCTCTTTCCGGGCGCCTCGACCCGTGAGGTGATGATCGTGAGCATCCCGTCCCAGCAGCTGGTCGACCAGCTCGCCGCCGCTCTGCGGGGCACCGGCCACCCGGCCACTCAGCCGTGGTTGTTCCGGCCGCTGCTGCGGCTGCTCGCCGAGGGCGAGCCCGTCGCCCTCGACCGGCTGGCGGAGGCCGCCGGTGCCAGCGCCGACCAGGTGCGCCGGGCGCTGGCCGCCGAGCCGGACACCGAGTACGACGCCGACGGCCGCGTTGTCGGGCTGGGCCTGACCCAGAACCCCACCCCGCACCGCGTCGAGATAGCCGGTCGGACGCTGTACGGCTGGTGCGCCATGGACACCCTGATGTT
>JABFXT010000667.1 GCA_013361595.1 Nocardia sp.
CGCACCGGCGCTGCCGATGACAGGTCTCGCAGCGGCGGGGGACCGATCCGCCCCGCCGCCGGGATAAGCTCGCCGGGTGAACGACGCCGAGCTGCAGCAGGGCCCTGTCCACGGAGTACACGTCGAACTCGGGGCGAAATTCGCACCGTTCGGCGGCTGGGAGATGCCGGTCTCGTACGCGGGGACCGTCGCCGAGCACACCGCGGTCCGGCAGACGGTGGGGCTGTTCGATGTCAGCCATCTGGGTAAGGCGACCGTCCGCGGCCCCGGCGCGGCCGAATTCGTGAACTCCGCGCTGACCAACGACCTGGGCCGGATCGGGCCCGGCCGCGCGCAGTACACGCTGTGCTGCACCGCCGATGGCGGTGTGATCGACGACCTGATCACCTACTTCGTCCGCGACGACGAGATCTTCCTGGTCCCGAACGCGGCCAATACCGCCGCGGTGGTCGAGAAACTGGCGGCGGCCGCGCCGCGGTCGATCACGGTCACCGGGGAACACCGCGAATACGGCGTCTTCGCTGTTCAAGGACCACGATCGGCGGAGGTGCTCACAGCGCTCGGCCTGCCCGTCGACCTGTCCTATATGGCGTTCGCGGACGCCGAATGGTCGGGACAGCCGGTGCGGGTGTGCCGGACCGGCTACACCGGGGAGCACGGTTACGAACTGCTGCCGCGCTGGGACGGCGCCGAGGCGCTGTTCCGGGCCCTGGTGGACCGGGTGCGGGCCGTCGGCGGCGAGGTCGCCGGGCTCGGCGCCCGTGACACGCTCCGTACCGAGATGGGCTATCCGCTGCACGGGCACGAGCTGTCCGCCGAGATCACGCCGGTGCAGGCCCGCGCCTCCTGGGCGGTGGGCTGGGCCAAGCCGGAATTCTGGGGCAAGGCCGCGCTCGAGGCCGAACGGGCCGCGGGTCCGCGCCGAACCCTCCTCGGTCTGGAAGCACTCGACCGCGGTATCCCGCGCGAGAACCAGGATGTACTGGTCGACGGTGCGAAGGTCGGGGTCACGACTTCCGGCACCTTCTCACCGACCCGGCAGATCGGGATCGCGCTGGCGCTGCTGGATCCGGCGGTGAAGGCCGGTACCGAAGTCGCGGTGAACGTGCGCGGGCGGTCGTTGCGCTGCACCGTGGTGCGGCCTCCGTTCGTCGAGGCACACACCAACTGAGACGGCCGGGCCCGGCCGGTGGCGACCGGGCGGGCGCGCGGAACAGACCACCGCGGGTCCGGCGCGGGACCCAGGACATAGACTGCTGGTCATGACCGCTGCTGCACAGTTCGCCCGTATCCCTCATCCTGCGCCCACCCCGGCGCAGCGGGTACAGGAGATTCTGTCGGCCCCGGGTTTCGGACGCTATTTCACCGACCATATGGTCACCATCGATTACACCGAGGCCGACGGCTGGACCAACGCGGTCGTCGAACCCTACGGCGCGCTCACCCTGGATCCGGCCACCATGGTGTTCCACTACGGCCAGGCCATCTTCGAAGGCCTCAAGGCATACCGGCAGCCGGACGGACAGATCGCCTGTTTCCGGATCGACGCGAACGCGGCCCGGCTCCGCCGGTCCGCGCGCCGGATGGCGATGGCCGAACTCCCCGAGGAACTGTTCGTCGAATCGGTGCGCCAGCTGCTCGAAGTCGATTCGGACTGGGTTCCCGCGGCCGGCGGCGAGGAGTCGCTGTACCTGCGTCCTTTCATGTTCGCCACCGAATCGGGGCTCGGGGTCAAACCCGCCTCGGCCTACAAGTACCTGCTGCTGGGCTCCCCGGCCGGCGCCTATTTCCCGCGCGGTGTGAAACCGGTTCGGGTGTGGCTGTCGACCGAGTACGTCCGGGCCGCGCCCGGCGGTACCGGCGAGGCCAAGGTGGCCGGTAACTACGCGGCCTCGCTGCTCGCGCAGGCCGAGGCGACCGCCAAGGGTTGCGATCAGGTGGTGTGGCTGGACGCGGTCGAACGCCGCTACGTCGAGGAGATGGGCACGAACAACCTGTTCTTCGTCTACGGGTCGGGCTCCGATGCCCGGCTGGTGACCCCGGAACTGTCCGGGTCGCTGCTGCCGGGTATCACCCGGGATTCGCTGCTGACCTTGGCCGCCGACTCCGGCTATCCGGTGACCGAGCGCAAGATCTCGGTCGAGGACTGGCGGGCCGGTGCGGAATCCGGTGAGATCACCGAGGTCTTCGCCTGCGGTACCGCGGCCGTGATCACGCCCGTCGGTTCGGTGTGCGGGCCCGACGGTGAATTCGCCATCGGCGGCGGGGAGCCCGGCGAGGTGACCATGGCGCTGCGTGACACGCTCACCGGTATCCAGCGCGGCACCTTCGCCGATGTGCACCAGTGGATGCGGGTGCTCTGAGCGGTTCGGCGGACCGGAGACGGCCCGGGTACCGAGCCCGGGGCCCGGCGCCCGGCCGGTAGTGCTCAGCCCGGCATGAGGGCGTGCCATTCACCCAGCGATCGCGGGCGCAGCACATAGTTGTTGTCGCGGATCGTGTCCAGCGCGGCGTGCGGATCCGGGGAGTACCAGTGCCCGGGGTAGACCTCCGGGTTGATCGGCATATCCGCCAGGTAGCGCAGACTGCGGAACATGGTGTCGGAGTCGCCGCCCGGGAAATCGGTGCGTCCGCAACCGTCGATGAACAGGGTGTCGCCGGCGATCAGTTTGTCGTCGACCAGGAAGCACTGGCTGCCCGGGGTATGGCCCGGGGTGTGCAGGAATTCGATATCGAACGCGCCGACACTCAGCTTGTCACCGTGCCCGTGCGGGGTGAGTTCGCTCGGTGCGATACCGGTGACATCGGCCACCCAGGTCTTCTCCTGCTCGTTGACGTGCACCGGGACGGTGGTCTGTTCGAGCAGTTCCCGGACACCGCGCAGGGTGAACCCCATCATGCTGCCGCCGATATGGTCCGGGTGATGGTGGGTGACCAGTACCCCGGACAGTTTCAGTCCGTCGCCCTCGGCGATATCGGCCAGATCGCCCGCGGCGTAGGCCGGGTCGACGACAACACATTCGCCGGTGTCCCGGTCACCGACCAGATAGGCGAAATTGCGCATCTGCGTGGCGATCGGATCGCCCACGGCGAAATCCCGGCCGGCCAGAAGTTGACGGAAGTAGAGGCGCTCGGCTGACATAGCTCCACCTTATGGGGAGCACCGGCTCGGTGAGACGCTGCGTTCGCAATATTGAGGTCAGGTGACATCAGCCGGCCCGGCTTTTGTGGAGCGGACCGAGATTTTCCGACTCAGACAGTGTTGGCGGCGACCGCGAACCCCAGTGCGGCCAGTGCGGTGGTGAGTTCGACCGCCGCACCGAGCAGGTCACCGGAGAGTCCGCCGATCCGGCGGACACCGTGAGCGGCCAGGCGAACGGCGGCGGCCAGCGCCACCAGCGTGATCAGCGGGCCGGCCCACGGCAGCTCCGGTACCGCCCCGGCCGACACCACCACGGCCGCCGCGACCCAGCCGAATACGACGGGGCGGGACTGGGTCCCGGCGACCATCGCGCCGAACCAGGTATCCGGGGCGGGTTCGATGCCGCGGCGGCAGGCCGCGACCACGGCCACCCGCCCGAGCCCCACCGCCGTGACGACCGCCGCCCAGTGACCGGTGCC
>JABFXT010000898.1 GCA_013361595.1 Nocardia sp.
ACAGTGCCGGGCCATCCGGTCGGGCATGATCTGGCCCAGCAGCCGATCGAGGCGCTCATGGGAGATCATCACCCCGGCCACGTCCCGGCGGCGGGCCCAGCGACCGAAACCGCGCAGAGTCAGCCGGTCGGAGACCTCGAGGACATCCGGCCGCAGACCGGCCAGTACATCGGCGACCCGGCGCGGGTCGGCGGCCCGATAACCGCCCGTCCACGGGATCCCGACGGCGGGCAAGATGATGCGCAGGACCCCGCTCGGCAGGACCTCCTCGTGGCGCCGGGGTCCGGGCACGATCAGCACTACCTCGTGTCCGGCCGCCGCGTAGCCCGCGCCGAGATGGTGCAGCGCGGTCCGCAACCCTCCGGAGTTACCACCGGAACCGTGCCGTTGAATTCGTGGTGAAGGACGGGTGTTATTTGGTCACCGGCGGGCTACGGGGTGGCCAGGCCCCGGCCCACTCGCGGCAGGTCCAGGTTCAGTGGGATCCGGCCGAGGGCCAGATGTTCGCCGACCTCGTCGGCCGGGAGTGGGCGCGCGATGAGGAAGCCCTGGGCCCGGTAACAGCCCAACCCGACGAGGGTTCGAGCCGCGACCGGGGTTTCGACCCCCTCACCGACCACCCCGAGGCCGAACGACCCGGCCAGGCCGATAATCGACTTCACGATCGCCAGATCGTCGGTGCTGGCCCCCAGGCGCTGGACGAAACCGCG
This sequence comes from Nocardia sp., assembly GCA_013361595.1. Lineage (GTDB taxonomy): Bacteria > Actinomycetota > Actinomycetes > Mycobacteriales > Mycobacteriaceae > Nocardia. Next base: position 711 of record JABFXT010000898.1, read on the forward strand.
GTCGATCTTCACCGCGTCCACCGGCAGTGCCTTGAGGTGGGAGAGCGAGGAGTAGCCGGTCCCGAAATCGTCGATGGCGATCTGGACGCCCATCCGTTTGAGCCCGCGCAAGGTGACCTGGGTGCGGGCCAGATCCTGCACCACCACATGTTCGGTGATCTCGAGGCAGATCGAGCTTCCGTCGATCCCGAAATGGCGCAGGATGTCCTCGATACGTTCCACGAAATCCAGGCTCACCAGCTGGACCGGCGACACATTGATCCGCATGACCATATTCGCCGCCAGCCCCTGCCGCCGCCATTGCGCGAACTGCGCGCAAGCGGTCCGCAGTACCCAGCGGCCCAGTTCACCGGCGAGGTTGGTGGCTTCGGCGACGGTCACGAACGCGCCGGGCGGGAGCAGGCCGCGGGTGGGATGCATCCAGCGGACCAGGGCCTCCATCGCCACGATCCGGCCGGTGCGCAGATCGACCTCGGGCTGGTAGTGCAGGATCAGCGACCCGTCGGCCACGGCGCTGCGCAGGTTCAGCTCCACATCGTCCTGCAGTTCGAACTGCGCGCGCATCGCGTCGGTGAACAGGGCCACCCCGTTGCCGCCGCCGGATTTCGCCGACAGCAGGGCGTGGTCGGCTCGGCGCAGCACATCGGCGACCGTGGTCTCGCCGGGGATTCCGACGGCCACCCCGACGCTCGCGCCCCGGCTCACCGATTCTCCGCCCACGGTGACCCGGCGGCTGATGAGTTCCTGGATCCGGGTGGCCTCGTATTCGGCGGCGACGGTATCCATCGGTTTGGCGGGCACGATCACGAATTCGTCGCCGCCGAGGCGGGCGATCATATCGTTGGGGTCCAGATTGTCGCGCAGTCGCTCGGACAGGGTCCGGATGAATTTGTCCCCGGCGGTATGGCCGAGGAAGTCGTTGAGAGCTTTGAGCCGGTCCAGGTCGAGGAAGAAGGCCGCGACCGGCCCGGGACTGCCCGCCTGTAGTCGCTGCTCCATATGCTCCAGCAGTGCCCGGCGGTTGGCCAGGCCGGTCAGGTCGTCGTGCAGGGCGATGAACCGCAGCTGTTCCTCGGCTTCCACCCGGGCCTGCAATTGCGCGAACAGCGTGGCGATCGCTTTGAGAACATTCAACTCGCGGGTACTCCAGTCGCGATCGCCCACCTTGACGAAGCCGAGCAGGCCGGTGGATCTGCCCCGGGAGACCAGCGGAACCGCCGCGGAGCTGATATCGCCCAGCCCGGATGCGGAATGGATGGTCTGCTGGTAGTCGGCGGCGCTGGCGGGGATGAGGAACGGCTCGGTGGCGTGCTCGAGCGATTTGAAGACCGAATCCGCCTGATCGAAATACACGATCTTGAGTGGATCCGGCTCCGGTACATCCGGCCGGGGTGGCCATTCGGCCACCAATACCGTGGACCGGTTCTTGGGATTGTTGTGCCGGAGATAGCTGAAGTCGACATCGAAATAGTCGATCAGCATGGCCAGCACCTGTTCGGTCGCCGACACCATGGTCGCCGAATCGACGCCCATCAGCTCCGCGGCGACTTCGGTCACCAGCGAGTCGAGTGTCCGCCGAGGCACCTGATCTCCGATCACACTATCTGCGGCTGTCCGCGCCCGGTACCGGGCGCCGTCGGCTCCGCACGCTGGCAGCTGCCGCGTAACTCAGGCGTAGTACCAGCGCCACGCTGTCCTGTTCCGGCACTTCCAGTATTTCCAGGAAACGACCCTGAAGTGTGGACAGTCTATCCGCGTATGCCGGGGAAAGTGCATCCAGTTCGGTACGGGATCGAGAAAACAGAAAGACCGGGGACATCGGCTGGACCGCCAGACCGGAGCGCTGCGCCTGGATCCACAGCCGCGCGACGGCGGCCCCCGCACGGGCATATCCGGTCAATGCCCCGGGCTCGGCGCCGGGATCGTCGGTGAAGGTCAGGGCCACGACGGCCGAGCTCGAACGGACCCGGTCCCGGGCGTAGTCGCCCAGTGCCGCACCCGCCGACCAGCTGTGCAATTGGGCCATCACATCGGCGCGTCGCCCGATCTGCAGCGCGACTCGTTCGTCGGGTGCCAGTTCGAGCGAACGGGTGTCGATACCGTCGGTCAGGTCGTCGCCGGGCCAGCGCATCTCCGCGAACATCTCGCGGTGCAACAGCGGCGTGAGGTAGCGGATCCGGTCCGATTCGGCCAGGATCGCGGCCATGGTCCGGATCCCCGGCGAATCGGCGACCGCCCGCATCCGGGCGCCCTCCGCCGCCGCCGCGGCGGCGAGCCCGCTCAGTACCCCGGCCGGGATCTGGCCGCCGTAGCCGAGCCGGCGATTGGTCTCGCGGGCGAGTGCGTAGGGATAGTCCGCCGCCAGTGCGGGGTCGGTGCCGGTCCCGTGCCGGAGCACCGCGGTCAATGGGGATCCGGGGTCGGCGTCCGCGAGGTACTCGTGGGGGCCGAGAACGTCGTAGGCCGCGGCGGCGACGCGGGCGTTGTACAGGGCGGCACCCACCGCCACCGCGCTGCCCCGGCAGCCGATGTCCATGGCGGTCGTGTACCCGGGTTCGAGGGCGATGCGCGTCTCCCGCGGCGTGGAGAGCAGTGACCAGGGTTGGATGTTGCCGCCGGAGGGTGCGCGCTGGGCGCAGACCAGAATCCGGTCCACGGTGGTGCCGACCGGGTCGTCGGTGACCGGGTCGTCGGTGTCCGGGTCGGCCGGGTGGCCGTCGGTATCGAGTTCGGGGTCGGCGAGTGCGTCGAGGGCCTGTTCCACATCCACCCGGGTGCGGCCCGACCGCAGTGGGCGGCCCAGGCCGATCCGCCGGATCGCCGTCGCGACACTGGCGGCACCCAGGACCACGTCACCGCTGAGCTGCGGCCAGCTGTTGAGGGTCTCGCCGACCTCGACGAGGCTCCCG
>JABFXT010000629.1 GCA_013361595.1 Nocardia sp.
GTTCATCGCCGAAGCGCACGAAGCCTACCTCGCGCGGATCGCCGGGTTTTCCACGGTCGGAGTCGCCCGTACCGGTCGGGACGCGTTGCGATCCGTGGCGGCCGCCGCGGCCGCCGGGACACCGGTCGATCTGGTCCTGCTGGATATCGGACTGCCCGATATGAGCGGCCTGGAGGTGGCGGCGACACTGGTGGGGCAGCGGCCCCGCCCGGACGTCATCGCGATCACCTCGGCCCGGGACCTGGCCATGGTCCGGGCGGCCGTCGCCCACGGTGTGGTGCTCTATCTACTGAAACCCTTCACCTTCGCGGCCTTCCGGGACAAGCTCGAACGCTACCGTGAGTTCCACGGCGCGCTGCCGACCGGCGAGTCCGCGGCCACGCAGGACGATATCGATCAGGCCCTGGCGGTACTTCGCACCCCCGCGCGGCAGGCCGGCACCCCGAAAGGAGTCGCACCGAACACCCTCGCCGAGATCAGCCGCGTGCTCCGCGGCGCACCGGACGGGCTCACCGCCGCCGATGCCGCGACGGCGATCGGCGTCTCCCGGATCACCGCCTGGCGCTACCTGGAACGCCTCGCGGAAGACGGTGTGGTGGTGAGGCGTTCCGACTACGGCCGGACCGGACGACCTCGTACCCGCTACCGCTGGCGCGAAGCCCCGGGGCGGCAGCCGGGCTGACGCCGTTCAGGGGGTGGTGAGCGCGCCGACCACTGCCGTGCCGAATTCGAGATCGTTGCTGCTCGGCAACACGGTGTAGCCGCCGCCGGTGCGCCGGCTGAGCGTACGCAGCGTATCGGTGCCCTGGCCGCCGCCGACGACGATGACGTCCACCCGGATCGGTGCGGCCGGATCGCCCGCGTCTGCGACAGCGGCCAGCAGTTCTTCGCCGCTCGGCGCGGACTCGTCGTCCGGCCCGTCGGTGACCAGCAGGATCGAATTGGTGCGCTCGGCCGCGTAGTTCTCGACCGCGTTCCGGTATGCCGCCAGCAGTGCCGGATAGCATTCGTCGGAGTCGGTCGAGGTCGCTTCGATCGACCCGAGCGAGCCCATCAGCGTGCCGCGGTGCGCATCGTCGAGGCGGGCGGTATCGGCGATGATCCGGTAGGGGTTGGCGCCGTCGACGTTCTTGCCGAAAGTCCAGATGCCCAGACCGAAATCGGGCGGCATCACATTCATGGTGGAGGCCAGCGCGCCCACGGTGTTGGCCAGCCGGGTCAGCTCTCCCTCGGTGGTGCCCATCGAGGACGAGACGTCCAGCAGGGCGGTGGCCTGTACCCCCAACACCGGGTTGGTGAGCGCGGTACGGAGCCGGTCCAGCGCCGCGCGCGGCGGCGCGGCGACCTGCTGGGCCGGGGGAGCGGCGAACCCGGCCGCGATCAGTTCCCGCTGCTGATCGGGCCTGCGCAGATAATCGGCGAACAGACCGGCGAGGAGATTCTGCGTTTCGTCGACCCAGGGACCGGACATGATCGCGGCCGGGTAGTCGGCCACCGGTGCCGCCCCGGCGGGGACATAGGCGGTGGCGCTGCCGTTGGCCGCCAGCTGACGCTGGGTCACCGGTACGGCGTGTACCGCGGCCTCGGCCGGAGCGGCGGCCGACAGCGTCGTCATCGCGGCGGAGATATCGGCGGCCTCGGGCGCCGCGGCGGCCAGCCCCGAAACGGCCGAGATCGCCTGCCCGGATTTCGCGGCCTCCTCGGTCAGCGGCTCGGTGCCCGAGATCGCGCCCGCGACAGCGGTGGCGACGGCGACAGTGCTGTCACCCGGGGGGAGCGCCAGCTTCAACCCCGCCCAGCCCGGAAGCCCGATCTGGTCGAGCGAACCCTGTTGCAGCCGCGGCAGATCCGCCCACGAGGTCTGGGTGGCGGCCAGCGCGTGCCGCAGGATCTCCGGAACGGCCAGCACGATCGGGCTGGACGCGATCGACTGCGGGGTGCCCTCGATCAGACCCGGCACCCGCATGGATTCGATATCGCGGCCGGAGACCGGGATCCACAGACCCGGCCGCGGGCCGAGCACGGGGTTCCAGGTGGCATTCGAGGTGAAAGCGGCCACCATATCCGTGGCGGGCCGTTCGGTGACGGCGACCTTCGCGCAGTGGTCCCGCACGATCGGGCCCGTTTCGTTGTAGCGGTCCGCGATGGTGCGGACCGGATCGGCGATATCCGGATCGACGGTGACGTCGAGGACGGCCTCGCCTTCCATGCACGTGCCGGTGGACGCTCGGTCCGCCGGATCCGCGCCCATTCGTGAACAGCCGAAAACGACTGCGACCAGGACCACTACGATAACCGCCGCGATCACCGGTCCCTTGCTCGATCTCCGGGAAGAACCGGTGCTGCGATGGGTACCCACGGGCAGTCAGTCTATGGTCCTGAACCGCTCGGTGACGCACCACGGTCACGACGGTGGGGCCGTGCTCACCGCACGGCCCCACAGTGCCTCCGACCAGCTTCGATCCGGCTATTCCCGGATCATCGTGCCCCGGTCGAATTCCTGCCCGCCCCACACGCCGGATTGTCCGGTGCGCTCGGCGAACCTCCGGCAGTCCTGCCGGATCGGGCAGCGCCCGCACACTTCCCGCGCATAGGCGAAATCCTGGGACGGATAGGGAAACCACGCCTCGTGGTTCGGGTCACCGCGACAGGCGGCCCGGTGCCAGCCGCGGCTGTCGGAGACGGGCAGCAGATCTGCCAGAACTTCGACGGTCATCTCGATCCCCTCCTTTCGTGGATCGCCTCGGTATCGGTCGTGGTCGCGAGTTGCCGCCAGATCCGCCGCTGCGCACGGGCCAGCGGGTCCGGCGGCCGGGGCTGCCAGAGCAGCCGCATCCCGGCCTCCTCCGGGGTGCGGTCGGCTTTGCCGGTATTGCAGGCCCCACAGCAGGCGATGAGGTTCTCCCACGTGTTGGGTCCGCCCCGGCTGCGCGGCCGGATGTGGTCGACGGTGTATGCCCCGGCGCCGCAGTACCCGCACCGGTTCCCGTCTCGTCGCAGGATCGCGGCGTGCGTGGCACGGCCCTCGGGCCGGTGGACGGAGATATGTGCCAGGTAGCGGTACCGGACCAGCCGGACGGTCTCGGGCAACATGATCTCGGTGTGCTGGGACCGGATCGGGAAATGCGGCTGCCGCACCACCACGGATTCGGCGATTCCGCTGGTGAGAAGTACCACCGCGCGGTCGGCGGGGATCCGGGCCAGCGCCTCGTAGCTGGCGTTGAGCACCAGTACCCGGGCTCGTATCCAGTTGTCCGGAGTGAGCGTCGCCGGTTCGGCGACAGCGGATATCGGCATGGGGATCACCAGGTTTCGACGGCCCGGGACAGCCGGGACTACAACAGGAGCGGGAGAAGGCGGGCGGTCAGCGCCGCTGCGGGAGGAGCCGGTCGATCATCAGGTCGCCGACGGCGGGTTTCGGCTGCCGCAACGGTTCGCCGCGGACGCTCATCGGCCGGTTCGGTGCGCCGGCGCACAGCGCCGATTCGGCGTTCGACCGGGTATCACCGGCCGGTGCGACTGGATACAAGACCACTCCTCCCTTCTCTGTGTCGTAGACCTGCCGGGGCGGCGGGCCGGATGGAATACATGGTGGCACAGGGCAGTAGCGATTGTCGGCCCATTTTTCCGGCACCGGACCGTGGTGGTGACCGCACCGGTCACCGGTGTCGCCCCCGGACGCGTCCGCGCGGGGGATGAAAACGCCGTGCGGACGGCATCGCGGAGTCCCGTTTCCGGCTGTCCCGCCGGAGTAGAGTCCGGGCCGGGCCGTCCGCCCCGCCCACGTGATCACCCGGCGATCGGAGTACCGCTACCGGTCGGTAACATAAACGTCGACTTTCCACCCGTTATTTCGCGGAAGTGAGGCACGTAGATGACAGAGCGGAAAAAGGTCGGCGGGCTCGAGGTTGCCACCGTTCTCCACGACTTCGTAGAGAACGAGGCGCTCCCCGGCACCGGCGTCGATTCCGCCGCGTTCTGGGCCGGCGCCGAGCGGATCATCACCGAATTCGCTCCGCGTAACCGGGCCCTGCTGGCCGAACGCGACGAGATCCAGGGCAAGCTCGACGCCTGGCACAGCGAACACCCGGGCGCGAACTACGACAAAGCGGCCTACAAGCAGTTCCTGGTCGAGATCGGCTACCTGCGTCCCGAGCCCGCCGACTTCGGTATCGGTACCACCGGCGTCGACGACGAGATCAGCAGCACCGCCGGTCCGCAGCTCGTGGTCCCCGTGAGCAACGCGCGCTTCGCGATCAACGCCGCCAACGCCCGCTGGGGATCGCTCTACGACGCGCTCTACGGCACCGACGCCATCCCGGAGACCGGCGGCGCCGAGAAGGGCCGCGGCTACAACCGGGTGCGCGGGGACAAGGTCATCGAATGGGCCCGCAACTTCCTCGATGATTCGGTCACCCTGATCACCGGTTCGCATATCGGCTCGACCTCCTACGCGATCGTCGACGGCGAGCTCGAGGTCGGCCTGGAGGACGGCACCACCATCGGCCTGGCCGATGCCGGTCAGCTGGTGGGCTATCTCGGTGATCCGGCGGCCCCGACGTCGATCCTGCTGAAGAACAACGGCCTGCACATCGAGATCCAGATCGATCCGGAATCGCCGATCGGCAGCACCGACACCGCCGGTGTCAAGGATGTGGTCATCGAATCCGCGGTCACCACGATCATGGACTTCGAGGATTCCGTGGCCGCGGTGGACGCCGAGGACAAGACCCACTGCTACCGCAACTGGCTCGGCCTGATGAAGGGCGATCTCGCCGAAGAGGTCACCAAGGGCGGCAAAACGTTCACCCGCACGATGAACCCGGACCGGGTCTACACCGCCCTGGACGGTTCGGAGTACACGGTGCACGGCCGGTCGCTGTTGTTCGTCCGCAATGTCGGCCATCTGATGACCAGTGACGCGATCCTGGACGCCGACGGCAACGAGGTGCCCGAGGGCATCCTGGACGGCATCGTCACCTCGCTGATCGCCAAGCATTCGCTGCGCGCGGATGTGGCGCTGACCAACAGCCGCACCGGATCGGTGTACATCGTGAAGCCGAAGATGCACGGTCCGGACGAGGTCGCCTTCACCAACGATCTGTTCGCCGCGGTCGAGGATGTGCTGGAGCTGCCGCGCAACACGCTCAAGGTCGGCATCATGGACGAGGAACGCCGCACCACGGTGAACCTGAAGGCGTGCATCGATGCCGCCGCCGACCGCGTGGTGTTCATCAATACCGGGTTCCTGGACCGCACCGGCGACGAGATCCACACCTCCATGGAGGCGGGTCCGATGATCCGCAAGGCCGAGATGAAGACCCAGCGCTGGATCCTGGCCTACGAGGACTGGAACGTCGATACCGGTATCGCGACCGGTCTGCCGCACAAGGCGCAGATCGGCAAGGGTATGTGGGCCATGCCCGATCTGATGGCCGGGATGCTCGAGCAGAAGATCGGTCACCCCAAGGCCGGCGCGACCACCGCCTGGGTGCCGTCGCCGACCGCGGCCACCCTGCACGCCACCCACTACCATCTGGTCGACGTGTTCAAGCGGCAGGCCGAGATCGCCAAGGGCGGCCCGCGGGCGAGCGTCGACGATATCCTGCAGATCCCGCTGGCCGCGGACACCAACTGGTCCGACGAGGAGAAGCAGCAGGAGCTGGACAACAACTCGCAGTCCATCCTCGGCTACGTGGTGCGCTGGATCGACCAGGGCGTCGGCTGCTCCAAGGTCCCCGATATCTCCGATATCGCGTTGATGGAGGACCGGGCCACCCTGCGGATCTCGAGCCAGCTGATGGCGAACTGGCTCCGGCACGGCGTGGTCACCACCGACGAGGTGGTGGCGAGCCTGGAGCGGATGGCGCCCGTGGTCGACCGGCAGAATGCCGGTGACCCCGCCTACCGTCCGCTGGCGCCCGATTTCGCGGGCAGTGTGGCGTTCCAGGCCGCGAAGGAGCTGATCCTCGACGGTACCGCCCAGCCGAACGGTTATACCGAGCCGATCCTGCACCGCCGCCGCCGCGAGGCCAAGGCCCTGGCGGGTAAGAACGAGGCGTGAGTATCGCGTAACCGCTTGACCACGTAGTCCCCGACCGCCCCGAGCGGCCGGGGACTGCGTGTTCTCCGGACCTGTACGCCGGCGCCGGACGCTCGCCGGAATGCGCGCGGTAGGTGGTGGCGTTGCCCGGAACATGAAGGTTTTGATCGTCTACGCACACCCGGAACCGGATTCGCTTACCGGGGCCCTGAAAGACGTGGCTGTCGAACAACTCCGGTCCGACGGCCACGAGGTCCGGATAACCGACCTCTACGCCATGGGCTGGAAGGCCCATGCCGACGCCGGCGATTTCGGTGCGGTGGACGAGACGAACTTCATGCTGGCTTCGGGGGAGGCCTTCGAGAACGGGACGTTGAGCGCTGATATCCGCGCCGAACAGGAAAAACTGCTGTGGGCCGAAACAGTCCTGCTGCACTTTCCGCTCTGGTGGTTCTCCATGCCGGCCATTCTCAAGGGCTGGGTGGATCGAGTGTTCACCTGCGGATTCGCCTATGGGGCGGGGGGTACCGCGATCCCGCGCTACGGTGACGGTGTCCTGGCCGGGCGCCGCGCCATGCTGGTGGTCGCGGTCGGCGGCCGGGAGCCGGCGTATTCCGATCGCGGAATCAACGGTCCGATAGCGGATCTGCTGTTCCCCATTCAGCACGGCATCCTGTACTACCCGGGTATGGAGGTGCTGCCGCCGTTCGTCGTGCACGGTGCCATCCGGGTGGACGACGAACGGTTCGGTCTGCTCGCCGACGATCTGCGAAAGCGCCTGGCGGAACTCGAACAGGCCGAACCGATCCGATACCGGCGCCAGGCCGGTGGTGACTACGATCACGGGCTCCGGCTGGAATCGGGTCGCGAGGAGCCCGGAGCTTCCGGATTCGGGCTGCACATCGCGTCGTGAGGCGGTGCCGGCGGGAGCGCCGCGGCCGGCGACCGCTATTACGTTCGCGCCGTGGGCCGTCGGTGGGGGGCCTCGGGCTGCGAGCCGGTCGGCGCAGGACTAGCTTGGTCGAGTCGAGACCGTATCCGCGCAACGATCGGATACGTCCCTGTTCGATGGAGGAGAACCTTGCGAGTCCTGCTGGTCGCGAGCGCTTTCAACAGCCTCACGCAGCGTGTGCACACCGAACTGCGCTATCGCGGGCACGAGGTGGCGGTCGAATTGGCGCTCGGCGACGATGCGCTGCGAGCGCGGGTGGCCGGTTTCCGTCCGGACCTAATCGTCGCGCCGATGCTCACCACCGCTGTGCCGGAAGATATCTGGACCGAGCACACCGTGCTGATCGTGCATCCCGGCCCCAAGGGCGATCGCGGACCTTCCTCGCTGGACTGGGCGATCAGCGAAGGGGCCGTGGAATGGGGTGTCACGGTTCTGCAGGCCGTCGCGGAGATGGACGCCGGCCCGATCTGGGCGTCGGTGGCGTTCCCGGTTCCGGCCTGCGGGAAGAGCGAGCTCTACCGCAACGAGATGTCGGACGCCGCGGTCGCCGCGGTGTTGCTGGCCGTCGAACGTTTCGGCGCGGGCGATTTCGTACCCGAACCGCTGGACTACGACCGCCCGGATGTCCGCGGCCGGCTGCGGCCGTACCACTCCCAGCAGTACCGCCGGATCGACTGGGCGACCGAGAACACCGCGGATGTGCTGCGCACACTGCGCGCCGCCGATTCCCAGCCCGGTGTTCTCGACGAACTCTACGGTCGTGAGTATTTCGTGCACGGCGGTCACAACGAGGATCGGTTACGCGGCACCGCGGGTACGGTGATCGCCACCCGGGACGGCGCGATCTGCCGGGCCACCGTCGACGGCGCGGTGTGGTTGCCGCAGTTGCGGCGCCGCCGGACGCCCGGCGGTCCCGCGGAGTTCAAACGCACCGCGGTCGACGCGCTGGGCGCTGATCTGCCGGCCGGTACCCCCGAGGTTCCGGTTTCGCCGGCCGAAGCGGCAGTGCGCGATACCTGGTCGGAGGTGCGCTATCGCGAGAGCGGGTCGGTGGGCCATCTCGAATTCGCCTATGCGGGTGGCGCGATGAGTACCGCGCAGTGCCGCCGGTTGCTCGCGGCGTACCGGGAGGCCTGCGCCCGGCCGATCCACGCGCTGGTGTTCGGCCCGGCCCGCGATTTCTTCTCCAACGGTATCCATCTGCACGTCATCGAGGCGGCCGAGGATCCGGCGCAGGAGTCCTGGAGCAATATCAACGCCATGAACGATCTGGTCGAGGCGATCCTGACCACGACGGACAAACTGGTCATCTCGACACTGCCCGGAAACGCGGCCGCGGGCGGCGTGATGCTGGCGCTGGCCGCCGACGAGGTGTGGTGCCGGGAAGCGGCGGTCCTCAACCCGCACTACCGGCTGATGGGCCTGTACGGCTCGGAGTACTGGACCTATTCGCTGCCGCGGCGTATCGGTGCGGCCGAGGCCGCCCGACTGACCCGAGAGACGCTGCCGGTGGGCGCGAAGGCGGCCGCGGATCTCGGCTTGGTGGACCGGGTGGCGCCCGGGGATACCGTCGAGTTCGGTGAATGGGTGCGCCGGGAAGCGGAAGCACTGGCCGATTCACCCGAACTGGAACTCCGGCTGACGGCGAAGAAGCAACAACGCGAGGCCGATGAGGCCGCCAAGCCCTTGGCGGAGTACCGTGCCGAGGAGCTGGCGCAGATGCGCCGGAACTTCTTCGAAGAGTGCGAGCCCTACCACGAATTGCGGCGGAACTTCGTGTACGGCGTCGTGCCACCGGCCACGCCGGCGTACCTGCGAGGTTGATCCGGACATTCTCGGCCTTAGCTCAGTTGTGACATCAGGTGGCGGATGCGCAGCCACCTGAGGTGAAATTTTTACTCTGCAGACCCCCTCAGGGTGTGTCGAACTACTGTCCATGCGGGCCCGGTTCGGAAATCGACTAGTACATCGGAGTTACACGTGCAGCTCGAGCACTTCAGCAATGGGTGGGTGACACCTGTCCTCGCCTATTTCATGTCGTTCATCGGGTCGGTGCTCGGTCTTCGGTGCGCGGTGCGCGCGCGGTCGTCCGAACAGGCGGGCGGCTGGCTGGTGGCGGCGGCCATCGCCCTCGGCGGCGCGGGCATCTGGGTGATGCACTTCACCGCGATGCTCGGCTTCTCCATCGACGGTATGACCATCCGCTACGACATGCCGATGACGCTGCTCAGTGCGGGCATCGCCGTGGTCGTCGTGTTGATCGGGCTGGCGATCGTGGTGCGCGGCCACCGGGAGGTGGTCGCCCTCCCGCTGGGCGGAGCGATCACCGGTATCGGAGTGGTGGGGATGCACTACCTGGGCATGGCCGCGATGAACACCGGCGCGGATATGGAATACAGCACCGGACTGGTACTGCTGTCCATCCTGATCGCGGTGGTCGCCGCGACCGCCGCGCTGTGGTTCATGCTGCACGTTAAGGGCTGGGGCAATACCATCGGCGCCGGTTTGATCATGGGCGTCGCGGTCTGCGGTATGCACTACACCGGTATGGCCGCCATGAGCGCCGACCATGGTGATCACACCAGCGTGCCGGAGGGGGTCGCGCCGGTGGAATTGCTCACTCCGTTGCTCACCACCGTCGCCCTCGTGGTCGTGGGTCTCGTCGTGCTGGTCGGCGTGGCCGAACTGGAAGTACGCTCGACCGCGGCCGCGAAGAAGGACTACGAAACCGATGAGGGCGCCACCCTCACCACCGATCCCGCCACCCTCGCGATCAGTGGTCGCGAGTGGCCGCGTATGCCGGTGGACCGCTAGTCTGCGCGGATGTCGTAGTGGTGACACCGGGCCCGGGCCCGGGTTGTCGTCCTCGGCTGGGCGGCCTAATCTGGGCGGCCGTATCTGCAAGACGAAGTGAGGACTGGTTCGAATGGGTAGTACCGTGCTCGATATCGCCGCGCTGATCGTGGTGCGAGTTGGGGATTTCTTCCAGTGGGCGACCACCGGGTCGGCGGGATTCCCCCCGCTGTGAACCGGTAGCCGACTGCCGATCCGGAGCCCGGGCGCCGAGCGCGTCCGGGCTCCGTCGTGTCTGTGCCGATGCTGTCGGCGACGAGCACCTGCCACAGTTGCCGGGTCCGCCCCCTGGTGCAGTGGCTCTGCGGTGACACCAGCGCGGGCCTCGGCGGTGGGCCGCAGTGCTCGGCTCCGCTGTACTCGCGCCTCACCTCGGCCGACTCCGAGGTCTAGAGTGACTCCATGAGCAACGGGGGTGAAGCCGGCGTGCCGCGGCGGCCGGTGACGAAATGGTGGCTCGTCGGTACGGTGGCGCTGACCGTGCTCGTCGAATTCTGTGGTGCGGTAATGATCTGGTTCGTCGCATCGGACGGTTGGGCCGGATATCCGCTGCTCGCGAGCGGTGCATTGCTGCTGCTGGGTGTGTTGTGGTCGATCTGGGCGTTGTTCGGGCTGATTCGTTACCGAGCCCACCCGCTGAGCGCTGTGGCTCCGGTCCTCGCGGCGGTGGCGGTGGGCCTGGTGTATTCGGGTGCTGCCGAACGGTCGGGCTGGCAACTGTCGAAAGGAGCGCTGGCGGCCGCGGCGGTCGAATGCGCCGAGAGCTCCGAACCGGCCCGGATCGGCCTGTACCTCGTCGAGCGGGTGCATCGCTACGGTGCGGAGTGCCGGTTCTACACCGATGGCGGTCTGATCGATCAGGTCGGATTCGCCTACTTCCCCGAGGGCCCGCCGCCGGAGCGGCGGGCGAGCGAGACGAGCTACCGGCTGTACGACGGTCCCTGGTACCGCTTCACTGTTCGCCTGTGACGCGGGCGCGGCCCGCCGGCGGGGTCAGGAACCCACGACCGACTGCTGGTCCGCGGGTGGTGAATACACCGATTCGTCGACGTGCAGCACCATGAAACCGTTGTCCGAGCACGTGACATACAGTTCGTTGCCGCGCCACTCCGGCGGGGACAGGCACCAGTCGGTGGAGACGTCGCCGAAGGCGAGTCTGCCGGACCGCGAGCTCAATGCCTGGGACGGATCGAACTGTCCGTCGAGCACCGCGCGGGCCGCGCTGGGCGCGGTCATTGCCGGAATCCCGAGCAGTGAGGCCAGCGCATGCGGTGAATTGACGAGTTCGAGATTACGTCCCGTGCGCGCGGGCGGGTTGAAGTAGGCGATCTCCCGGATGGCCAGGGGGTCGCGAACATCGAACACCCGGATTCCCGAGGAGATCCAGCCGCAGGCCAGCGCCGTCGGATTCACCGGCCGGTCCGCCGCGCAGTAGTGCGATTCGTAGGCGAAAATGGACCCGCCCATGGACGAGGCGATATTGCTGTCCAGGTGCTGCGGCAGGTTGATCTCCAGTTTGATCTTCGCCACCACCCGGGGGTCGGTGTCGGCGGAGATATCGATCAGTTTCACACCACCGGAACCGCCCTCGTCCACGGTGTACACATAGGGTTTGCCGTCGTAGGTCACCGGGATGCTGTGCTGGGTCGCCCAGCCGTCCGACCAGAACATCCGGCCGAGATGATGGACCTGCGGATTCGGGTCGCGCCGCTGCACCGCGCTGATATCGAGCACGGTGATACCGCTGAGCGCCGAGAGATACATCCGGTTGCCGTCCGGGCTCACCCCGAAACCGTGCGCGGTGAGGCCGGTCAGCCCCTGCCATACGACGCGCGGATTCGCGGGGTCGGTGAGATCGACCGCGCTGAGGAACCCGGGCGTGATCCCGGAGGCCCAGTAGGTGCGGCCGTCGGGGGAGAAGCCGCCCTCGTGCGTGGTGATCGGCAGCGGCATACCGAGATTCGTGCCTGGTCCGGGATTGAGCAACCGTGGATGCGCGCAATCGGAGATATCGTAGACCGACAGATATCCGGCGCCCACCAGCAGCGGAACTCCCGTGCCGACCAGTAGCTTCCGCTCCCGGTA
>JABFXT010000080.1 GCA_013361595.1 Nocardia sp.
ATCCGCCTCCGGCCGCTACTCCCGACCGGGATCCTCGGGGGCCGGGCCCCGGTCCGAGTCCGTATCCGGCGGACTGTGGTATTCGACTTCCACCTGGCCGACAGCGAGACCCTGCCGTGCCAGGCCCGCCACGACCTGCCGGGTGAACCGCCGTGCGGGCCGGTAGTGGGTGCTGTGATCGGAGATCAGCACGACCCGCCCGCCGACCGCGCCGATCTCCCCGGCGCCCGCCACCGCCGCCCCGGCGAGCAGGCTGGAATGGTGGAACTCGCCGAGCAGGTGGTACGGCGAAGCGTAGAGCTGCCCCTTGTCGTCCATCACGAAAATGGCCCGGCCGCCCTGCGGAGTCCAGAGTGTGCGCGTATGCGTCGTATCCAGCGGGCGATGCCGACCCGTGTAGAGCAGACCGTTATCGGCGAACAAACGGAACGGGTCGCGTTCCTCGGGGCTCAGGTACCGGACGGCCCGGCCACCCCCTTGCCGGTTACCCGTCAGATGCTCCCCACGGAACTCCGGACGCAGCGGGGTGGTTTCGAAAGCCCAGGGGCCACCACCCGGCCCGCCCGGGGCGGCGAACGATGCCCCCGGCACCGGATGGCGGTCACCGTTTCGCCGGCCGACCCTCGAGCGACGCACAGGCCCTCCCCCAGTCTCGACAACAGATCCCATCACCCGTATCCGACGCGACCGAGCCCCGCCCGGTTCCCTCGACCCGGAAGATTTCCGGAACTCACGAACGCGGCAGGCTGCCGAGAAGGTCCAATATGCTGGCCGGTGTCGCCGGCCGGATCCGGGTGGGCGGTCACGAACGGAACACCGGGGGTGCCGATGGCGAACAGCGATCCGGCAGCGGATCCGGCGTCCGCCACGAAAGGAACCAGCCATGCAGAGTGACCTGTTCGCCGCGGAGAACACCGCCCGGCCCGCGACAGCGCCGGGCCTGACCGCGCAGAGCGCGAAATCCCTGAAATACGCCGTCAACGGTGAATGCCTGGCCCGGCAGGGTTCCATGGTCGCCTTCCGCGGCGATCTGCGGTTCGAGAAGAAGGGTCAGGGCGTCGGGAAGTTCCTGCAACGCGCGCTCACCGGCGAAGGGGTGCCGCTGATGACCGTGCGCGGTCAGGGCGAAGCGTGGTTCGCGCATTTCGACCGCAACTGTTTCATCGTCGACCTGGTCCAGGGCGACGCGCTCACCCTCAACGGCAGCAACGTCCTGGTGTTCGATTCGACCCTGCACTACGACATCCGCATGGTGCAGGGCGTCGGTATGGCCGGGGGCGGGCTGTTCAACTGCGTCTTCACCGGGCAGGGGCGGCTGGGACTGGTCTGCGCGGGAACGCCGATCATCATTCCGGTGCACCCGCAGGCACCGGTTTTCGTCGACACGGACGCCGTGGTCGGCTGGAGCGCGAATCTGCAGACCTCGCTGAACCGGTCGCAATCGTTCGGTTCCATGGTGCGCGGCGGTTCGGGTGAGGTGTTCCAGCTCCGGCTCGACGGTGAGGGTTTCGTCATCGTCCAGCCCAGCGAGGCCTGACCCGCCGGATCACGGCTCCGTCCGCAACCGCACGAGATGCGGATGGTTGGCCTCGTCGAGCGCGAGCGCCGCGGTCCACAGCGAGACATCCAGCGCCACACCGATACGCCACTGCTCCGGCGGCGTCGCGGGAAAATGGATCCGCACCGGGTCCAGTTCGGTCAGGTATCGTCCGACCACGGCCCACCACTGCCGGCCGGTCGCGTCCATGATCGCGGCCACGATCAGATCGTCGCTGCCGGGCAGCTGTCCGGCCGCCACGCGCACCTGAGCGGGGATGTGCCGGTTCTCCGGCCGGTCGGCGAGCTGATCCGCGAACACCACGAAAACCAATCCGAAACCGAACATCCCCGGCCCGAGCACCTCCCGCAGCTGCGCCGCGCGCACATGGATCGGATTGGATTCGCTTTCCCCACGATCACCCGTGAGGTCGACAGCCGCACAATCGGCATCGATGACCCGGCCGTCGAAACGGAACCCGTACAACATCGGCATCAGCGGCGTGGGCAGCGACAGCAGATAGCGGGCGGTGATCTCGTCGATGGACTCGTCGTCGGGATAACGGATCTCGGTCATCCGCGACCGGCCACGACGGAAAGCGAACTCCACAGATCGTGCCGGACCGCGTCCCACAGCGGCGCCAGATCCGGGCAACGCTCCCGCATCTCCGCCAGATCGGGCGCACCCGCCGGCGATACCCGGCTCCCCCGCTCATCACGCACCTCGATGATCCGGACGCAATACCGGTCGAGCCGCCACACCGCCAGACAGCCCCCGGCCTCGGTACGGCACACGCCCCGCGACCCATCCCGCCGCGCCGAACGGCCGTCGGTCCCGGCCCACGGCCCCGGAACCACTCGCGCCCACCCGGCCCGCGGCCCGGCGTCGTCCGCGCCGGATCTCCGATCGGAATCCTGTCGTATCGCCCTGGTCAGCGGGCTTCCGTGTTGCTCGGCCATGTGGTTATGTTGCTGCCCGCACGCCGCATCCGTACGGCTCAGCGGGACAGCACAATTCAGCTCGCCCGTACACCCAGACCACAGTCCGGTCGACCGAGCGGCGTCGTCCGGAACGGACTTTCAGCTGGGCCGTTGCGGACCGACCAGGGGAAGGGGAATTGTGACAGGAAGCGATCGGCCCGGTTCGACACTGCCGCGGCGGCAACTCGGCCGCGCCCTACGCGAAGCGCGGGAGGGGGTGGGGTTCACCCTCGAACAAGCGGCCCGGGAGATGGAGATGAGCAAAACCGCGCTCATCCGGCTCGAGAAGGGACACAACGAGAAGGTCAAACTCCGGGATGTGGAGGGGTTCGGGAGGCTTTACGAGCTCGACGAGGGCCAAATCGACGAGCTGAAGATCCTGGCGCAACAGGCGTCGACCAGATCGTGGTGGCTGCCAACGCAACACCTGATCAAGCCGGGGTTCGCCACGTATCTCGGGCTCGAGGCCGGGGCGGATCTGTTACGCGTATATCAGCCGCTGATGGTTCCCGGGCTCCTACAAGTAGCCGGATACGCCAGAGCCATCGAGCGACCGCATCCGAATTCGCCCGACGACACTCCCGAGGATCTCGAACGCCGTGTGGAACTACGATTGCGGCGAACAGCCATCCTGACCAGACAGCGCAACCCGACGGCAGCTGAATTCATCATCCACGAAGGGGCACTGCACACAGCGGTGGGATCGCCATTGGTGATGGCCGCACAATGCCGTCATATGGCCGATATGAGCACCCTTACCAACATCACGATACGAATCCTGCCGTTCACTGCAGGCTTTCCCGGGAGCTGGAATCCCGTGCTCCCCTATATCATCCTCGATTTCCCAGCGAGCAGCCGAGAGTTCGGCGCCGAGCCGCCGGTGATCTACACCGAAACTACGATAGGGGCAATGTTTTTGGAGGAGGCTGCGGATGTGAGCCTCTATCGCGACATCCACCAGTCCCTGCAGAGCGCTGCATTGCCCGCACAACCATCGAGAGACCTGCTCCGGCAGGTGGCGAGGAGATACGAACGGTGAGCGACGGCGACTTATCGTGTGCCGAATGGTTCAAGTCGTCCCACAGCGGTAGG
>JABFXT010000757.1 GCA_013361595.1 Nocardia sp.
TACTCCAGGAAGTCACCGTCCTCACCACCGAGCTGGGCGACGAGCTTACGCAGTTGCCCCTCGTTGCGTTCGATACCGCGCACCAGGCCCACCACCGATCGGTCGGCCTGGAACTGCGCGAAGGAACGCTCCAGCAGCAGCCGGGCCTCCTCGGCACCGAGCCGGTCGATCAGATTGATCGACATGTTGTATCCCGGCTTGAAGGAACTCCGCAGCGGATAGGTCCGGGTGGAGGCGAGACCGGCGACCGCGCTGGTATCGACCTCGGGCTGCCACAGAACGACCGCGTGCCCCTCCACATCGATACCGCGCCGCCCCGCCCGGCCGGTGAGCTGCGTGTACTCACCCGGGGTCAGTTCGGCATGGGTCTCACCGTTGAATTTGACCAGGCGTTCGAGCACCACCGTGCGCGCCGGCATATTGATACCCAGCGCCAGCGTCTCGGTGGCGAACACCGCCCGGACCAGACCCTTGACGAACAATTCCTCGACGGTGTGCCGGAACGCCGGCAGCATTCCGGCGTGATGCGCGGCCAGGCCCCGGTGCAGCGCCTCACGCCACTCCCAGTACCCGAGCACCTCCAGATCGGCGCGGGGCAGTTCACCGGTGTGCTTCTCGATGATCGCGTCGACCACCGCCGGATCCGCGGAACCGCTCAGATCCAGCCCGGAACGAAGGCATTGGGCCAGCGCGCCGTCGCAGCCGGCCCGGCTGAAGATGAACGTGATGGCCGGTAGCAGGCCCTCCTCGTCCAGCCGAGCCAAGACCTCGGGCCGCGGCAGCGGCCGGAAGAAGCGCCGCGGCCCGCCGCGCCCACGCGGACCACCACCCCAGTTCTCCATCCGATCCGCGCTCTCCCGCTGTTTGATGTAGCGGACCAGATCGGAATCGACCAGCACCCGCTGATCGGAGGATTCACTGTCGAAGAGATCGAACATCCGGCGCCCGACCATCACGTGCTGCCACAGCGGTACCGGCCGGGTCTCGTCCACCACCACGGCGGTATTACCGCGCACGGTTTCCATCCAGGCGCCGAACTCCTCGGCATTGGACACCGTCGCCGACAGGCTGACCAACCGCACCTCCGGCGGCAGATGCAGGATGACCTCTTCCCAGACCGCGCCCCGGAACCGATCGGCCAGATAATGCACCTCGTCCATCACCACATGCGACAGCGAGCGCAGCGACTCGGACGAGGCATAGATCATGTTCCGCAATACCTCGGTGGTCATCACCACGACCGGGGCATCGGAGTTGATCGACTGGTCGCCGGTGAGCAGACCCACCTGATCGCGACCGTAACGCTCGGTGAGATCGGCGAATTTCTGATTCGACAGCGCCTTGATGGGCGTGGTGTAGAAACATTTCCCACCGGAGGCCAACGCCAGATGCACCGCGAATTCGCCGACGACGGTCTTCCCGGCGCCGGTGGGCGCGCAGACGAGTACCCCGTGCCCCTCCTCGAGGGCGGTACAGGCCTGGCGCTGGAAAGGGTCCAGCTCGAATGTCAGCTGGGCGGCGAACCGGGACAGTTCGGCGGTCAGCGACGCGTTCGGTGTCACGGCTCCGAGACTAATCGAGGAATACGACACGGGGCGCGCCGATAAATCCCGCGGGGCCAACGGGAGCGGTCAGAGAGTGTCCGAATAGACGGATGTGGACCGGCCGGTCCGCTCCGGAGCGGGGACGGAATCGGCCGACCGGATCGGAGTCGCCGGATCCACGGAACCCGGCGCCTCGATCCGCGATGCCTCCTCGTCGTCGAGGGCTGCCAGCTGCTGCTCCTCGATCCTGGCCCGGCGCCCGTCGTTGAACCGCGCGAACTGCACCGCGAACTCGAACAGCACCGTCAGCGCGAGCGCCAACGCCAGCATGGAGAACGGATCCTGCGGGGTGACGATCGCCGCGAAGACGAACAGACCGAAGATGATGCCCCGCCGCCACGCCCGCAGCTTCGCGTAGGGCAGCACCCCGATCAGGTTCAGCCCCACGATCAGCAGCGGTGTCTCGAAACTGACCCCGAAGATGATCAGCAACTGAATGATGAAGCTGAAGTACTGGGAACCGCTCAACGCGGTGATCTGCACATTGTCACCGATACTGAGCAGGAAGCTCAGGGCATGCGCGATAACCCAGTAGGCCAGCACCGCGCCGCCCACGAAAAGGAACGACCCGGTCACCACGAAACCGACCGCGTACTTGCGTTCCTTCGGATACAGGCCCGGCGTCACGAACGCCCACGCCTGGTACAACCACACCGGGCAGGCCAGCACCACACCCGCGGTCAAACCCACCTTCAACCGGAGCATGAACTGCTCGAACGGCGCGGTGGCCAGCAACCGGCACTCGCCGCCGGGGGTCAGCGAGGCGCGCGCCGAATCGGGCAGTGAACAATACGGTCCGCGCAGGATCTCGCCCAGGCTCTCCAGCCCGAAGAACGAATGCGCGTACCACAGGAATCCCACGATCGTGGTGACCAGCACAGCGGCCAGGGAGATCAGCAGCCGGGTGCGCAATTCCCGCAGATGGTCGACCAGGGACATGGTGCCATCGGGGTTGGTCCGGCGTTTGCTGTGCCGGGGGTCGAACGGAATTCGCATGGTGTGTGGATGCCCTCGTATCAGCGTGCCTCGCTCCGCTCGGCCTGCGGCGCTACCCGGTGCACCTGCGGTCCCCCGCACGGGCTACGGCCGGCGCCCGGTCGGCAGCGCCGGGTCGACAGCAATCGTATCCGGGCCCGGGCCCCCACCCGGACCCGCGGATACGGAAATCAGAGCGTTTTCGACTCGCTCCGGGACTCTGTGGCCTGCGCGCCCGTCTCCCGGCCGGCCGGCAGTTCCGGAGCGGGCTGCGCGGCGGCGGTGCCCGCGGGCTTACCGTCGTTGTGCATCTCGCTCACTTCGCTCTTGAAGATACGCAGCGATCGGCCGAGACTGCGGGCCGCGTCGGGCATCCGCTTCGCGCCGAAGAACACCACGAACAGCGCCGCGATGATCAGCCAGTGCCAGATGCTCAGACTGCCCATTGTGGTTACCTCCCAAGACTGTGGTCTTTCCGATGCTACCTGCCCAGACAGCCGTATCGAACCCGACCTGGGGCAGATGCCCGCACGTCACACGCCGGTAGACCGCCGTTCACATCCACATCGGGTGGTAAAGGGCCCGCGGCGCGCCCCGGCGGTGTCAGGCGGGCTCGTCGAGACCCGCGGCCAGATACGCGGCCAGAGCCGCCTCGGAACGGTCCCGGACCGCCGCCACCAGCTCGGGCGGACCCAGCACGGTCACCCCGGAACCGAATCCGAGTGCCAGCCGGGCCATCCAGTCGAGTGTGGCGAAACGCATGGTCGCCTCGATACTCCCGTCGGCGTGTACAGCCACCCGATGCATCGGATACTGGTCCAGCACCCAGCCGAAATCGGCGGCGATCCGCAGCCGGGCCAGTGGCACCGCGGGATCGTCCTGGAACAGATCCAGGCCCGCCTCCGAATCGTGCGCCTCCCGCGGAGGACGGGCCGCCTCGTCGAGCTCCGCCGCCGATTCGATCCGGTCGAACCGGAACAGCCGCACCCCCTCGGCCTGCCGGCACCACGCCTGCAAATAACTGTTGT
>JABFXT010000050.1 GCA_013361595.1 Nocardia sp.
ACGCCTGCCCGCCCCGGCGGCGCATGCCGAGGGCCTTTTCACCGAGGTCCTGGCGAACCCCGAAGAACTGGACGCTGCTGTCGAGGCAGCCGCCGAGAAGATCTCGCACGGTCCGCGCCGCGCCCTCGAACTCACCAAGAAGGCCCTGAACCGGGCCACCCTGGCCGCATTGGACACGGCGCTGGCCGACGAGAAGGCCGGACAGGTCGAGCTGCTGCAATCCCCCGATTTCTTCGAGGGCGCCGGCGCCATGCTCGGCAAACGCAAAGCCGTTTTCGCGGAATAGTCGCGGACAGCCGCGCTGTGGCCGAACAGGCGGTCGCGGAGTTGCGCGGGGCAACTTTCGGCCCGAATGATCATCGGGTCGAAAGGTCACGCCGATGAACCCGGTACTCAGCCGCCGCGCGCTCAACCGCGCCACCCTGGAGCGCCAGTTACTACTACGTCGCAGCGAGCTGCCGATAGCCGACGCGGTGGAACATCTGGTCGGCCTCCAGGCGCAGACCCCGCACAGCTGGTACGTGGGCCTGTGGTCGCGCCTGGCGGGGTTCGTGCCCGGCCGGGCAGCCGACCTGCTCACCGACCGGACCCTGATCCGGATCGCCCTGATGCGTTCGACGATCCATCTGGTGACCCCGCGTGACGCACGCATGCTCCCCCCCCCTGATCCAGCCGGTGCTCGATCGCGACCTCTACCGCAACTTCACGCACGGCAAACCCGTCGCGGGCATCGATATGGCGGAGCTGGTCGCCGACGGGATCGAGCTGCTGGCGTCCCGGCCGCTGACCAACAGTCAACTCGGGGAACTACTGGGCCCGCGCTGGCCGGGCCGTGCCCCGGCCTCCCTGGTCTACGCGATCCGCAACCAGGTTCCGCTGGTCCAAGTGCCCCCACGCGGTGTCTGGGGCCGGAGCGGGCCGATCGCCCACACCACCATCGATGCGTGGACCGGACCGGCGGACCCGGGCCCCTCTTCGCTCGAGCAGATGGTCCTGCGCTACCTGGCGGCCTTCGGACCGGCCGCTGTGAAAGATGTGCAGATGTGGTCGGGACTCACACGACTGCGCGAGATCATCGAACCGATGCGACCCGACTTGAGGGTCTTCGCCGACGAGGACGGGCGGGAACTGTTCGATCTCCCCGACGCCCCGCGCCCCGGTCCCGACACGCCGGCTCCGCCCCGGTTCCTCTACGACTTCGACAACCTGCTGCTCTCACATGCGGATCGGAGCCGGGTGATCACCGAGGCATACGGCAGACAGGGCTACCGCACCCAGCGTCCGGCGCCGCAGATCCTGCTGGTCGACGGATTCACCGCGGGCGACTGGACCGTCGACCGGGTCGGTGCGTCGGTGACGATCACTGTGCGTCCCTACGACCGGCCGTTGACGGCGGACGATTCGGAAGCAGTGGCCGCCGAAGCGAGCGCGCTACTCGGTTTCACCGACCCCGGCGCCGAGATCGTCGACGTCGTCTTCGCCGCACCGAGTCAGGGCATCTGAGCCGGAAGAAGTACGAAAACGCCCGTGCCGGGGCGGCGTAAGGCCGCCCCGGCACGGGCGTGAACAGAACAGCTGGGACTAGATGCCCAGACCACCGGCCAGGACCGGCCAGGAAGCCTTGAACTCGTCTTCCCAGTAGCCCCAGGAGTGGGTGCCCGAATCACGGAAGTTGAAGGTGGCCGGGATACCGAGGGAATCCAGCCGGGTCTTCAGGTTGTGGGTGCAGTAGTTGGTACCCGCCTCGATGACACCGCCGACCAGGATCTGGTTGGCGAGGCCGTAGGCGCCGGGCAGCGTATGCGGGCCGTTCAGGGTGTCCCAGCGGCCGGGCAGGCCGTTACCGGTGGAGACGTAGAGCCCCAGACCGCGCAGACCCTCGGCGTGGACGAAGGGGTCGTTCTCGACCCATTCCGGCGAGCCGTCCGGGCCCCACATGTTGTCGGTGTTGCCACCACCCCACGTGTTGACGGTGAGCTTCACGAACTCCGAACCGACCGGATCGCTGGTCTGGGCGCAACCGCTGTAGGCAGCGGCCGCCTTGTACAGACCGGGCTTGGCGATCGGCAGGGCCAGCACCGTGGTGCCCGACGTGGACAGACCGGCGATGGCATTCACGCCGTTGGTGCCCAGCGCGCCGTCGACCAGCGGCGGAAGCTCCTCGGTGAAGAAGGTCTTCCACTTGTTGCGGCCCAGGGCCGGATCGTCCTTGATCCAGTCGGTGTAGTAGCTCCAGGCACCGCCGACGGGCTGGATGACATTGACGTTCTTGTCGGAGAGGAATTCGAGAGTGTTGGTCTGGGCCTGCCAGGACGCCGAATCCTCGCCACCACCCGCACCGTTGAGCAGGTAGAGGGTCGGCCGGGGCTCCGAGGCATCGGCCGGGCGCTGGACATCGACGATGATGTCCTTGTCCATGGCCACCGAGTTGACGTACAGCCGCAGACTGCGGTCGTCCTTGTACTCGGCCTTCACGATGCGCGACCCGTCGGGCGCGGTGGGGTCGGCCAGCAGGGTTTTGGATTCGATGATCGGATCCGCGCCGGCGGTACTACCACCGAGCCCCGTCATCACACCGGTCAGTACTGCTGTGGCCGCGACCATCGCCGCGGCGCGCCTACCGCCACGCCGGGAGAGTCGACGTATCAATTTCGCACCTTCGCTTCGTCTCGAATTTCCATCGGGCTCTTTCCGCACCGCAACTACCGGCTCCAGGGCCCGAACGCCTCACAGTAACCGGGCAGGGTTCACCCACCCCGGGAGTTCTGTCCCTGTAGTCGTACCGCGCGGACATATCGTTACCGTAGCGTTGCCCGAATATCTCGTTCCGGTCGAGCGGATCGTGACGATTCGGTACGTACACCCGCCTGTCCGGTGACGTGGAACACTCCGGGCCCGGGTCAATCATGCCCGCCCCGGCGGGAGCCGCTCATGAGCGACCCGCCGACGCGTTCGACACGCCCGAGGTATTCCAGCACACCGTCCCGCCGCCGGACCAAATCGCCGGTCCGGTACAGCCGGCCCCCGCCACCGGTGGCGATGAACCGTGCCGCCGTTTCGCCCGCGGCAGCGTAATAGCCGCGGGCCAGTTGCGGGCCACCGATGTACATTTCGCCGACGGTGCCCGGCGGAACCGGGCGCAATTGCTCGTCGAGCAGGTACACCCGGTCGTTGGTGACCGGCCGCCCGCCGACCGAGCCCACCGTGATCACGCCGGTTTCGTTATGGCCGTACCAGATGACCAGCTCCGCGCCGGGCAGCAGGGTCATGAACCGTTCGACGCCACCGGGCGGCAGCGCGGCACCGTCCACGACGACCCGCCGCAGGCTCGGATGCGAGGACCGGCCGCCGCCGTCGGTCACCGAATCGAGGAACCGGTCGAGCAGCGACGGGACGACGTGCACGATCGTCACCCTGTTCGCGGCGATCGAGCGGGACAGGTCGGCGGCCCGGCCCGGATGATCGGGCATCAGGATCTGGGCGCCGTGGTGCAGCGGCCGGAAAAGCTCCCACAGCGTGATATCGGCGACGGTCGGTGCCGCGTGCAGCACCAGATCGGCCGAATCGTAGGGATGGCTGCGCTGGGCCCGGCGCAGCCGCTCGAC
>JABFXT010000310.1 GCA_013361595.1 Nocardia sp.
GGGTTTCCCCGGCCGTGCCCATTAGACTCGGCCGCGTGCAGCCTGCCGCTGATCCGGCCGGTTCCGTCGGGGCGGGAAGACATCCGGAAGAACGACCCCAGACAGCGACGGTTCCGATCCGCCCGCTGAGTTTCCGGGAACTGCTCGACGCGCCGTTCGCGCTGCTGCAGGCCGATATCCGGATATTGTCCGGCTGGGCCGCGGTCCTCCTGGTGGGCGGCGAAGTGGTCGTCGTCGCCGCGATCGGGCTGGTTTCCCACCTCACCGACGGTTCGGATGCCGGAACCGCCCTCGCCGCATTGTTCGCGACGCTCGCCGCGGCCTGGTTCGTCCGGTTCGGCCTGCGTGGTGTCACGGTCGCGGTCGGGTCGGCCCGGGCCGGCCGAATGCCGATCGGCCTACGGGAGGGGCTGCGCCGGACCGGCACGCGGCTGGGTCCGCTACTGCTCACCCAGCTGCAGTTCACCGCGATCGGGGTCGCGGTGCTGAGCATCAGCGGATTGCTCTTCCCATTTTCCTTCCTCGGCGGTCTGTTGTGGTTCCTGATCGCCTTTCCGTGCTGTCTGCTCTGGCTCGCCTGGCTGCGCGCGCGTCATCTCGTGACCGTCCCGGTGCTGTTCGCCGAGGGAGCCGGTGCCGCGGCCGCCCTCGCTCGCTCGGCCCTGCTGACCGGGAATCTGCGTATGCGGCGCGCCGGCGGCTGGATCTGCCGGCACCTCCTGTTCGCGGTGCTCCTGGCACCGCTGCTGGGCCTCGTACTGTTCGTCGGTGATATCTCCGGCACCCATCGGTGGGCGTTCCTCGTACTGGTCACCGCCGCCGGACTCCTGTCGGCCGCCTTCGCCGAGATCGTGGAGTGCGCCGCCCGGGTCGTGAGTTACCTGGATCTGCGCTGCCGCCGGGAAGGCGCCGATATCCGGATTCCCACACTCACCGGAGGTCGCCGGTGACCGATCCCGATCGGACCGCCCCGGAACCGCCCGGACTCGATGCCGCGGCGATACACGGCAGCGCGGCCGAACGCGCCGCCGCGCGCGGCGATTTCGATACGGCCCTGCGCGAACGTTTCCGCGCGTTGCTGCGGGGCATGGAACAGCGCGAACTGCTCGAAGTCCGCCGCTCGCGGACGGCCCGGGAGACCTCGCACGAGGCGGCGGCACGCCTGGCCCCCGAACATTCGGGCGCACTGCCCGCTGCCGCTCAGGCTTTCGACGAGGTCGTCTACGGCGGCCGCCGCGCGAGCGAGGACGAATACCGCCGCCTGACCCGGGCCGACCGGTTCTCCGCCGCGGCCCCGCCGCCGGCACCCGAACCGGTGGATATCGAACCCGGCGGGCGCCGATCGCGGTTGCGGCGCGGGGCCCGGGAATGGCCCGCGATCCTGCGCGACCCCCGATTCTGGGGTGGAGTCGCCGGGCTGGCCCTGCTCCTGCTGGTGCTGTATGCCGTCCTACAGGGCTGCTCCGGCCCCGGCGCACCACGCCCGCCGGACGCGCCACCGATCGACCCGCCGCCGATGAACCCGCCGCCCGACGGTGATTACGACCCCGATCTACCCCGTCCCACCGGCGGCGATTCCTTTTTCGACCGTACCCCGGACCGGCTCGCCTTCGGCGGGCTGCAGTTCCTGATCGCCGGGGCGCTGCTGGTGTGGTGGCGGGCGCGCCGCCGGGGCACCGTGGTGGGCGAGCCCCGGCCGGTGGAGGTCGCGGCCGACGAACTGCTGTCCGGGCAGGCCGGCCTCTACCGCCGCTCCGGCGATCACGCGCATATCGCGGGTGTGCTGCGCGCCGCGACCGTGCGCAGACTGCGGCGTGTGCTCGGTACCGGAACCGCCCCGGACGCGTTGGCCACCGCGGTCGCCATCCGTATCGGGGCCGACCCGGGGATCATCGGCGCGGCGCTCTACGGGCCGGTACCGGATGCGTCCACTCTGGAACTAGTTGCCGCGCAACTCGAATGGATCGAAGCGGAGGTCGGATGACCAGCATTGACACCGGTAAGGCAGGCACGGACGGCTCCGTCGCTCTCACCTCGGCCGAGGCCGCCGCCGCGTTCGCGGCGTTACGCGGCGAGATCGGCAAGGCGGTGGTGGGTAACGACAACGCCGTCATGTATCTCGTGCTGGCCCTGCTGTGCCACGGCCATGTCCTGTTGGAAGGGGTTCCGGGCGTGGCGAAAACGCTCCTCGTCCGAGCCCTGGCCACCGCACTGGATCTGCGGCACAGCCGGGTGCAGTTCACCCCGGACCTGATGCCGGCCGATGTCACCGGATCGCAGATCTACGATCCGCATTCGGCCGAGTTCACCTTCCGCGACGGGCCGGTGTTCACCAACCTGCTGCTGGCCGACGAGATCAACCGCACCCCGCCGAAAACCCAGGCGGCGCTGCTGGAATCCATGGAGGAACGGCAGGTTTCGGTCGACGGCCTCCCCCGTCCCCTGCCCGACCCGTTCGTCGTGGTCGCCACCCAGAACCCGATCGACCAGGAGGGCACCTATCCGCTGCCCGAGGCGCAGCTCGACCGCTTCCTGTTCAAGGTCGATATCCAGCTCCCCGGCCGGGACGACGAGTTCCGGGTATTGCAGCGGCACGCCGAGGGGTTCGACCCGCGTGACCTCACCGCGGCGGGCCTGCGACCGGGCGCCGGTCCCGCGCATATCGCGGCGGCCCGGGCCGCCGTCGCCGGGATCACCATCCGCCCGGAGGTACTGGCCTACATTGTCGATCTGTGCCGCGCCACCCGGACCGCGGCGGCCGTCCAGCACGGTGCGTCCACCCGGGGCGCTACCGCGCTCATGTCCGCTTCCCGCGCCCTGGCCTGGTTGAACGGGCGGGGTTTCGTCACACCCGACGATGTGAAAACCGTGGCCGTGGCGGCCCTTCGGCACCGGCTGCAGCTGCGTCCCGAGGCAGAACTGGACGGGGTGACCGCGGAACAGGTCATGGCATCGTTGTTGATCTCGATCCCGGTCCCGGTGTAGGCCGTGGTGGTCACCGGCCGTCTGGTCGCTGTCGCGGCCGCGGCGGCCACCGTGGTGATGCTGCTGATCCCTTCGTGGTTCGGCATCATGGCGGCCACCGCGCTGGTCCTCGTTCTCGCTGTCGCCGATCGGCTGCTGGCCGCCCGCGCAGACGATGTGGCATTGCACCGTCCGGAACTGTCGGTGCTGCGCCTCGGCGCGGCCACCGAGGTGGAGTTGACGGTGACCAATACCGGGCCGCGGGTGCTGCGGGGCCTGCTCTGGGACGATTGGCCCGCCAGCGCCCACGCCACCGGTCGCGAACACCGCGTCACCGTTCCGGTGTCCGGCCGGATCCGGTTGTCCACGAACCTCACTCCCGCCTACCGCGGCGATCGCGCGGCGGGCCCGGTGACCCTGCGGTTGTTCGGTCCGCTGGGTCTGGCCGGCCACCAGTTCCACCGCGCCGTCCCCGCCCGGGTGCGGGCCCTTCCCCCGTTCCGCAGCGAGCGGCTGCTCGCGGCGAAGGTGAAACGGCTACAACATCTGGAGGGCCGTAATCTGGCCGATCTGCGCGGGCAGGGAACCGAATTCGACTCTTTCCGCGAATACGTACCGGGTGACGACGTCCGC
>JABFXT010000186.1 GCA_013361595.1 Nocardia sp.
CGGACAGGTCGCGGGCGCTGCGGAGGCCGGGCGGCGTTCGCTGTTCGGCTGTTGCGCACGAAGACTTCGGCGCCGGGCTGTACCTGAAAAACAGGATATTGATTCTCGATAAGTGAGAAGCTAGTTTTCATTCACCGAGAGCTTTGGATACGGCCCGGCCGGACCGGGAAGTCTCGACGCGGAACTCGGTGCGCGGGCGGACGCTGTTCCGCCCGATCACGATCGGCTGGCCGATGGGGACCAGCGCAGAAAGGACCGTCGTGAGACCGAAGCGAATAGCCGCCGGCCTGATCGCCGTGGCATTGCTCGCCACCGCCGGTTGCGGAGGCCGTACCGGAACCGAGACCGAGAACTCTTCCTCCGGCGACTCGGTGGTCGCCGATTTCGGTGACCTGACCGGGGTATGCCAGGACGGGGACGCCTCGGGGTCACCGACTCAGGGCGTCACCGACACCGAGATCACCGTCGGCGTCTTCTCCGATGTCGGCTACTCCAAGAACCCTGAATTCGTCGATGCCGCCAAGGTCTTCACCTCGTGGTGCAACGCCGCGGGCGGGATCAACGGCCGCACTGTCACCACCCAGATCCATGATTCCAAGGTGATGGCGGTCCGCCAGAAGATGGTGGAGGCCTGCCGCACCGATTTCGCGCTCGTCGGCGGTGGTGCCGGGCTGGACGGCCTCGGTGCCAAGGAACGTCTCGAATGCACCCTGCCCGATATCCCCGCGCAGGTCTCTCAACAGCCCAACCTGGGCACGGATCTCCAGGTGATCCCCTCACCCAGTACCTATGCCCACTACGACCCGTACAACGCGTTCCGGCAGTGGCTCACCAAAGAGGCCTACCCGCAGTCGGCCGGTGCGGTCGGCATCATCAACGGTGATTCGCCGGTCACCAAGGTCCTCGGTGACAAGGCCGTCGAATCGCTGAACGCGATGGGCGCCAAGGTGATCTA
The DNA here is from genome assembly GCA_013361595.1 of Nocardia sp. Taxonomy (GTDB): domain Bacteria; phylum Actinomycetota; class Actinomycetes; order Mycobacteriales; family Mycobacteriaceae; genus Nocardia. The sequence goes on from JABFXT010000186.1 coordinate 956, forward strand.
CAACCAGCTGTACCCGGTGGGCGGGGTGACCGACTGGACGCCCTACGCCCAGGCCATCAAGAACGCCGGCGTGCGCGGACTGGTCTGGTACGGCGAGGACGGGCCGCTGACCAAACTCGAGGAGAAACTCACCTCGATGGATTACAAGCTCGACTGGATCGACCCGAACAACAACGCGTTCAAGCCGGACTACGTCGATCTGCTCGGCCGCTCGGCGAGCTTCCAGAACAATGTGGTCGACCTCGGCGGCGTGGTACCGCCCCAACTGGCCGATCGGTCCCCGGCGATGCAGCAACTGCAGGACTTGTACAAGAAGTACGCGCCGGACGCCGCGATCACCCTCCCAGCGGTGCGCGCCTTCTCGGCCTGGCTCCTGGTCGCGAAGGCCGCGCGCAGCTGCGGTGCCGACCTGACCCGGACCTGCCTGGGCCAGGCGGCGCAGCAGGAGGCCGCGTGGAGCGGCGGCGGGCTGCACAGCCCGAACGATCTGACCGATCGGGACGCGCCGCCGACCTGCTTCAACGTCATGCAGGCCACGCCGGAGGGCTGGAAGGCACCGGAGTTCGGCGCCGACAACGGCCTGTTCCGGTGCAACACCCCGCCCTACCGCTACACCGGCAACTACGGTGAGCCGCTCACGCTCGCCGATGTCGGCAAGACCATGGCCGACGTCAAGTAACGGTCATGGATCAATTCCTCGCCTTCGGGATCGTCGGGCTGAGCACCGCGGCCGTCTATGCCGTCATCGGCAGCGGCCTGGTGCTCACCCATACGACCACCGGGATCTTCAACTTCGCGCACGGCGCCGCCGGCATGATGGCCGCGTTCTCCTACTGGCAGCTCACCGCCGGCTGGGGGGTGCCGGTGCCGATCGCGCTGGCGGTCGTGCTCCTCCTGCTCGCACCGCTTTCCGGTCTGCTGGTGGAGCGGGCACTACGGGCGGTGCAGGGACTCGGTGACGCCGAGAAACTGGTGATGACGGTCGCCCTGCTGAGCGGGCTGATCGCGCTGGCGCGCTGGATCTGGAATCCGATGCAGGCCCGCTCGTTGCCGACCTTCTTCCCCGATGCCGCACCCCTCCGGCTCGGTTCGGCCACGGTCACCTGGCATCAGGCACTCACCATGCTGGTGGCCGTGGCGGTCGCGGTGGCGCTGCGGGTCCTGCTGTTCAACACCCGCACCGGCGCGGAGATGCGGGCCACCGTCGACGACCGGGCGCTGGCCGGCCTCGCCGGCGCCGACCCGGTCCGGGCCAACCGGGTCGCCTGGATACTGGGTATCGAATTGGCGGCGGTGGGCGGCATTCTCATTGCCCCGACGGTATCGCTGGATGCCGCGACGCTGTCGCTGCTGATCGTCAGCGCCTATACGGCGGCGATCTTCGGACGGTTGCGGAGCCTGCCGATGACCTTCTTCGGTGCGGTCGTGGTCGGACTGATGGAAAGCTATCTGACCGGGTATCTGCCGCAGAACGAGTACCTGCCCGGGCTCCGGCTGGCCGCGCCCGCGCTGCTGCTGCTGGCCGCGCTGCTGCTGTTCCCGCACGGGCGGCTGCGGGGGCGCGACCGCAAACTCAGTCCGGTACCGACCCCTTCGCGCGGTGGCGCGGTGTTCTTCGCCGCGGTGATCGTGCTCCTCGGTCTGATGATCGCGACCACCCTCGGGGAGGGTGATCTCATCGCCTACGGCCCGATGTTCGCCTTCGGCGTGATCGCGCTGTCGTTCGTACCGCTGTCCGGCTACGCGGGGCAGATCTCGCTGGCCCAGCTGAGTATGGCCGGGATCGGCGCGGTCGCCTACGCGCATCTGGCTCCGGACGGGCAATGGTGGGGTCTGGTCGGGGCGGTGGTCGTCGCGGCGATCGCGGGCGCCCTGGTCGCGATACCGGCACTGCGATTGTCGGGTGTGTACCTGGCATTGGGTACCGCGGCATTCGCGGTGATCCTGGACCGGTGGATCTTCACCCTGCCCGCCTTCGAAGTGGCGGGGTTACGGATCTCGTTCTTCGATCAGGGATCGGTCGAGGTGGCCGGGCTGAATTTCCTCGGACTCGAACTCGAGGAAGCCGGGCAGATCACCGTTTTCGCGGCGGTCTGCCTGGCGGTCGCCACGCTCGGCGTCGCGGCCCTGCGTCGCGGCCGGTTCGGGCGGCGGCTGATCGCCCTGCGTGACAGCGAGGCCGCCTACGCGACCCTGGGCGGGAATCTGCTGCTGGCGAAGGTCGCGGTCTTCGCGCTCAGTGCGGGGTTGGCCGGGCTCGGCGGCGCCCTCTACGGAATGCAGATGGGGTCGGTGACCCCAGAACAGTTCAATTTCGTCGCCGGTATGCCGATCTTCCTGGTGGCGGTATTCGCCGGACTCGGCGCGCTGGGCAACGGCCTGTTCGTCGGCGTCGCGCTCTACGGACCGCTGCTGGCCGTGCCGGTGCTCTTCCCGTCGACCGAGAACATCATCCACGTGATCCCGGCACTGGCCGGTATCGCCTTCGGTGGCGGTGTGGTCAGCCACGGTGCCGTGGCACGGATGCGCGAGGGCTTCGAGGCGGCGATCCGCAACCGGGTGGCGCTGGCGGCCATGATCGGTATCCCGGTGCTGCTGTGGGCGCTGCGGCTGGCCGGGGCGATCGACGGCTGGATTCT
>JABFXT010000353.1 GCA_013361595.1 Nocardia sp.
CGCGGATCTGGCTGCCGCGGATCTGCGAGCACTGCCTCAACCCGTCGTGCGCCGCGTCCTGTCCTTCCGGCGCGATCTACAAACGCACCGAGGACGGAATAGTCCTGGTGGACCAGGACCGCTGCCGGGGCTGGCGGATGTGTGTCTCCGGCTGTCCGTACAAGAAGGTCTATTTCAACCACCGCACCGGCAAAGCCGAGAAATGCACTTTCTGTTTCCCGCGGGTCGAGGTCGGACTGCCGACGGTCTGTGCCGAGACCTGTGTGGGTCGGCTGCGCTATATCGGGCTGGTCCTCTACGACGCCGACAAGGTGCTGGAGGCCGCCGCCACACCGGATGAACAGGGACTCTACGAAGCTCAGCGGGAGGTTTTCCTCGACCCCGCCGATCCAGAGGTGCGGCGCGAGGCCGAACGCGCGGGTATCCCGTGGGACTGGGTGGAGGCCGCCGACCGGTCGCCGATCTATGCGCTGATCAACACCTACAAGGTCGCGCTGCCGCTGCATCCGGAATACCGGACCATGCCGATGGTCTGGTATATCCCGCCGCTGTCACCGGTGGTGGATATCGTCCGCGATACCGGTCACGACGCGGAGGACTACGGCAATCTGTTCGCCGCGATCGAGTCGCTGCGCATTCCGGTGGACTATCTCGCGCAACTCTTCACCGCCGGTGACCCGGGCCCGGTGGACGCCGTACTGCGCCGGTTGGCCGCGATGCGCAGCTATATGCGCGATATCAATCTCGGGCGCCGGCCCCAGGAGCGCATCGCGGCGGCGGTCGGTATGACCGGGGAACAGATCTACGATATGTTCCGGCTGCTCGCTCTCGCCAAATACGATGAGCGCTATGTGATTCCACCCGCGCACACCGAATCGGCGCACGGTCTGGAAGAACTCGCCACCGAATGCAGTCTGGACTACGAGGGCGGCCCGGGGATGACCGGCTCCGGTCCGTTCGGGGAGAGCTCGGGCGGGGTCTCGCCCATCGCGGTGGAGAACTTCCGGATGCTGCGCAACCGGCAGACCGCCGATACCGCCACCAGCGTCGGCGGCGGCGGCCGGGTGAACCTGCTCAACTGGGACGGGAAGGTTCCCGACGGTCTCTTCCCGCCGGAGGGCTCGAATCCGAGAACCGGTGACGAGGACGAGGAGGCGCCGCGATGAGGGCGCCCGGCGCGAAGGCCCTCGATCCGGCCACCCGGTCCGCCGCCTGGCAGGTGCAGTCGCTACTGCTCGGCTACCCGGACGAATCCCTGCGCCGCACCATGGATCTACTGGGCACGGTGGCGGTGGCCCTGCCGCCGCCGGTGGGCGCGCCACTCACCCGCTTCCTGGGCCATGTGCGCACCCGGTCGGTGTTCGAACTCGCCGCCGACTATGTGGCGACCTTCGACCATCGCAAACGGTTCAGCCCGTATCTCACCTATTTCGCCTACGGCGACACCCGTAAACGCGGTATCGCCCTGCTGCGTTTCAAACAGGCGTACCGCGAGGCCGGGCTGAAACTCTCCGACGAGGAACTGCCCGACCACCTGTCCGTGGTGCTCGAGTTCGCCGCGTCCGGTAATGCCGAGACCGGGTTACGCCTGCTCACCGAGCACCGGGCCGGCCTGGAAGTGATGCGCCGCGGCCTGCGTGATTCCGGATCCCCCTGGGCGGACGTGCTCGAATCGGTCACCGCGACCCTGCCCCCGCTGGCCGGTTCCGAAGAAGACGCCGTCGCCCGGCTCATCGCCGAAGGCCCGCCCGAGGAAGCCGTCGGCCTGGCCCCGTTCACCCCACCGCAGTACCTCCCCGATCCGGTCGTCGCCCGGCCCGGTACCGGAACCGCGGTCGTCGATGCCGAGGGGGGCCGATGAGTACTGTTCTGGTCGCTGCTCCGGGCGAAAGTCTCACCCCGGTCGACATCCTGGTGTGGGTCGCCCTGCCCTATGCCTCCATCGCGATTTTCCTGGTCGGTCACTACTGGCGCTACCGCTACGACAAGTTCGGCTGGACCACCCGGTCCTCCCAGCTCTACGAGAACCGCCTGCTGCGGCTGGGCAGTCCGCTGTTCCATTATGGAATCCTGCTGGTGATCCTCGGCCATATCGTCGGGCTGCTCATTCCGGAGGGCTGGACCGAGAGCGTCGGAATCGGCGATTCGGTGTATCACCTCGCGTCGACCGTGCTCGGGATACTCGCCGGAGTCGCCACTCTCGCGGGTGCCGCGATCCTGATCTACCGTCGTCGCACGACCGGCCCGGTGTTCTCCGCGACCACCACCAACGACAAGATCATGTATGTGCTGCTCATCGGCACATTGCTGCTGGGTTTCGGCACCACAGTGGTCAACAACGCGAACAACCATCCGCACGACTACCGGCAGACGGTCTCGCCGTGGTTCCGTTCGATCCTGTCCTTCCGCCCGGACACCGATCTGATCCTGGCCGCTCCCATCGGTTTCCAGCTGCACGCGATCGCGGCCTGGCTGCTGTTCGCGTTCTGGCCCTTCACCCGGTTGGTCCATGTGTTCTCGATGCCGATCGGGTATCTGACCAGGCCCTATATCGTCTATCGCAGTCGTGACCGCGAGTTGGGTTCCCGGCCGGAGCGGCGGGGGTGGGAGCGGATCGGGTAGCGATCGAATGATGCGGTGGTCACCTGTTCCGCGTCGACCGTTGTATGTGGTGAGCTGGGCCGACAACTATGACGCGCACGAGTGGCCTTCGTTGACGTAATGATTGCGTCACTATAGCGTGGGCGCGTGCTGTTCCCCACTCCGCGGCTCGACGGTGAAGACGAACGGGTGCTGTCCCGAGTGGACAGCATGCGTAATGATCTGCGCTATCAGTTGCAGGAGGCCCCAGCGAAATGGACCGGTGGGTTGCGGAAGTTTCTGACAGCCGACGCGGTGGCGGCGTCGAACTCCATCGAGGGTTTCAAGGTGGCCACCATCGATGTCGAAGACCTGCTTGCCGGTGAGCGCGATGTGGATATCTCCGAGGAGAACCGCGCGGAGACACTCGCGTATGAGCAGATGATGACCTATATCCAGACCTTGCACGATGTCGACGACTTCGCCTTCGGCAAGGGCCTTTTGAACGCGTTGCACTGGATGTTGCAAGGGCACAGACATTCTCGGCGTAGGCCTGCCGGACAGTGGCGACGCGGTCCGGTCTATGTGACCGACGCCCGAGACCCGAGTATCGCGGCGTATACCGCCCCGGATGCCCGCGCAGTCCCCGGCCTCATGGCGGAGTTGGTGGAATGGCTCGAAAGTGCGGATGGGACGCATCCGTTGATTCGCGCGGCGATGGCGCACCTGCATCTCGTCTCCATCCATCCCTGGGCCGATGGCAACGGGCGGATGTCGCGCTCGCTGCAGACATTGATGATCGCCCGGGAGGGAGTTCTCGCCCCGGAGTTCTCCTCGATCGAGGCATGGCTCGGCCGTCCGGGAAACACATGGGAGTACTACCGGGTACTGCAGCGACGTGGCAGCGAATATCGTCCGGACCAGGATGTGTCGGAGTGGGTCAGGTTCAACCTGACCGCGTATCACCAGCAGGCGCAAACCGTACATGCCCGATTCGTCCGGTCGGGGCGGGT
>JABFXT010000814.1 GCA_013361595.1 Nocardia sp.
AGCATGCTCTACGACCAGTTGATCGGGTCTCATCCGGTGGTCGGGAACCGGTTGACCTGGCTGGTCCTTCGGCTGGATCAGGAACGTAATCTGCTGGCGCTGGCCAAACGCGGCCCGTGTTCGGTGGTCGCGCCGCGCACCCTGGCCACCGCGGCGCACCGGATCGCCGGGCGTTTGCGCGAGCGCGGGGTGGCGGCCCATCCGCTGCCGGCATCGGCGCTGCTGGACGCGACCCGGCTACTGCATGCGGGCGCCGAGCTCGGTGATCTGACCGAACAGTGGGAACGCCTGAAAACCTCGGTACCCGGCCGTTTCGTCACGAGTTTCGGAATCGACTGGGCGGAGCTCGACGATTCCGGGCTGGACGACTGCTGGACCTGGAACAGCGGCCGCACCACGCTCGTGGTCAGCCTATCCGGTGACGACCGGCCCCGGGCGGTCGTGCGCTATATCGGTCCGGCCATGACCGAGGCACTGCCCGATTATCTGCGCCGGTTGCCCGGCCGTCAGTCGGTGGCGCTCCGTTCGACCCTGCCCACGGGGGTATCGCTGCGCGAGTTGACCCGCGACGAGAACAACGTCGAGGAGGCACCCGAGGAGCTGAGTGCCGGGCTCGCCGTGCCGATCGGACCCAACGGCCAGATCCTGGGCGCGATCAGCGGGCAGACACGCCCTCAGCTCGCGAGGCCGCTCTACGATCCCGCGCCCTACAACCCGCGCCGCCGTACCGTCGACGTTCACGCGATGCTCCCCGTCGCCCAGCAGTTGGTGCTGCGGGCGACCGTGGTCGGCGCCGATATCGAGGTGCACACCAACCGGCCACAGCGCTGGCAGCATCTGGTGACCGCGGTCGGCGACGCCCGATCGCTGCGGTTGGTCGAGGGCGACGACGAGGAGCCGGGCGCGAATGCCACCATCACGGTATTCGATCAGCTACCGCCGCAGGCGTCCGTATCACCGACCACCGTCTCGATCAGCGATCCGGGAAGTCCCCGCCGTAGTTCGGTGGACCTTTCGATCGAACAGGTCGGGGAGGCCCAGCTCGATGTGCGCATCCCGATGCGCACTGTCCGGGTGAACCTGGTCGAACCACGCGGCGAAACCCGCTATCTCGACCACAGTGATCGACCGCCGACGGCGGCCCCGCCGTCGGGCAATTCCGAACGGACGGTCCCGGTGACCCGGCCTCAGGGATATCCGGCCCGGTGAGTAGGACAGAGCAGGTAATCTCGATGACCGTGGTAGCGGATCCCGAATTTGACAGTGGCAGATTCGACAACCCGGACGGCGCGCAGGAGCAGACACCGCGGCAGGCCGCCGCGGCGATCTTCTCCAGCCGGCTGTCGGAGCTGATCGCCGAATCGGTGGTGTCCACCGAAGACGGTTCGACCCGCGGGCTGACGTTGTATTCGCTCGCCCAGCACCTGGAACTCGCTTATCCGGACGTGCCGGTCTCGCAGTCCGGTCTGTACCGGTTGATCCACGGCGACGCCATCCCGCGACTCGATCTGATCATCGCGCTGGCGCGGGTGTTCGATGTGCCGCCGGAGTATTTCGTGACGGCCGAGAAGACACGCTGACCCGGGTCGGGGCGAGCGCCCGGCGGCCCGACCCCGGCGCCCGCCGCAGTTCCCAATCGTGGGAATGACGACGCGTTCGGTGGGTTCGTAGCCGATACCATTCCGGCATGCCCGATGCGGATTCCGGAGACGTATTCATCCGCAATCGAAGCGCCATTCTGGACGCCATACTGGCGGATCCGGCGTTCGGGCTCACGGGGAGCGAGTCCCCGGCGGATCCGGTACCCGAAGCGGAGCCGAGTTCCGTCCGGGAAGCTCCCGGGGTCGCCTTCGACGAATCGCTGCTCGCCCCCGCCTCGCGGGTTCGCGAGACGGTACCGGATATCGACGACACCCCACCGCCCCCACCGCTGGTGGGTGTCGGCTCGCCCCCGGCCGAACCGGATTCCGGTCCCGCGGCATCGCGACCCCGGCGGTCGACAGCCGGACCTTCGGCGAGCGACCGGATCAACGCACTGCTCAGTGGCCAGCTGCCCGATACCCGGGAATCGTCGTTCGCCTCGGACAACGCCGAACGGGTGGCGGACCGGCTGAATTCGACGGCCCCGCCCGAGGCGGAGGCCGCGCAGTCGCCCGCTCCCGGGACCACCGGGTCCGAACGGCAGTCTCCGCAGGACATCGCCCGCGAGGTCGCCGACCAACTGCGCAAACCGCGGGTCGCGTTGGCGGTCGCGGCAGTGGTCGCGCTCCTGATCGTATTGCTACTGGTGGTGACCGGTGGCAAGGAGGACGAGTCCAGGACCCAGCCGCTGGCGGTCACCCAGGCGCCGGTCCAGCCGGCGCCGCAGACCACCGCGCCGGCCGGCAGCGGCACCATCGACGTGGAATCGGCCGTGGCGAAATGCCCGGACGGTGGCACCGACGGGATGGACGCTTTCTCCGGCGAACCGGACAAGGCCTGGTCGTGTCCCCGCGCATACAAGATCGATGGCCAGGTGTTGCGGATCGATCTGGGTAAGAAGTACAAGATCGATTCGATCGCGATCGTGCCCGGCTGGGATCACGTCGGTACCGACGGCACCGATCAATGGACGAAATACCGTACGGTCAGCCGTGTCTCCTATCAGTTGAACGACGACGAGAAGACCACCTACACCCAGGAAACGCTGGACCAGCGGTCGCTGGTGGTGACCGAGATCGAGCCGCCGATCCAGGCGTCGGAGATCACGCTCACCGTATTGAAATCCAGTGGCGATACCTCGGCCAACAGTGTGGCCATCTCGTCGATCGTCATCACCGGGCAGTGAGACCGGCCGTGGAATATGGAGCTGGGCGATGACGGCGCGATGCCAGTATTGCGGGCATTCCGCGGCCGCGGGGGTTTCGGCGTGCGCCAATTGTGGTGCACCACTGCCGGTGAGCGCGCCGTCGTCCGGGCCCGATGCCGCGGCGGCGCCGGTCGGCCATCATCACAGCGTGACGGCCGAGATGAGCAGCTGGGCCGGTGCGTTGGGAGTGCCGGGTGGGCACGGGCACCACAGTCACGAGCACCACGGTGCGGCCGGGACGGCCGCACCGGCGAATGGGGATGCCGGGCACGTAGTTCACGGACAGCACGGCCACCGTCGCGGTCTGCTCGGATTCATCCGTTCCCATCTGGTCGACGAGGCGGAAACCGTCGTTCGGAAGCACCATCCGAAGTGGCAGTGGCGCGTGGCGAGCGGTATCGCGGTGGCGGTGCTGCTGGTGCTCGCCTTCCTGATGGTGAAGTCCTGCACCCTGACCGGACCGCCGCTCACCGGGCCCTCGGGTTTCGGTGGGGGCCCGGTCGCGGCGACCGACGCTGTCGCGGCTCTGCCCGGTCCGCTGCAGACCGCGTCCTGCCGCCCACACGACGAAACCGATGGTGTCCAGAGCTGTGTCCTCGATGCCGGTAGCCCGCTGCTGATGGGCGGGATCACCGACGGCCGCTCGCTGGCCTTCCAGGTGCAGACCGCGGCGCCCGCCGCGTTGACGCAGGCTATCGCGCAGTGGCGTGCCGCGGGCGGCAGTGTCGTATCCGACGGGGA
>JABFXT010000081.1 GCA_013361595.1 Nocardia sp.
CCGCCGGGGCATCGCCGCGTTCGTGTCGTCCTCCACCGTGCGCCGCCGGCTGACCGAGGATGCGATCAAGCCCTGGCAGCACCGCTCCTGGATCTTCATCACCGACCCCGGCTTCCGACTGAAGGCCACCCAGGTACTGGACCTGTACGCCCGCACCTGGCAGGGCGAACAGGACCGGGGTGTCGCGGCGCCTGGATATCGATCTCGGCGGCGAGAAACCGTGCGGTCTCGGTGTCGGCGGGGAGATAAGTTTCGACGGCGATCTCGGCCAGCGTGATATCGAAGGCCGCGCCGAAGGTGGTGATGGCGTTGATGAAACACAGCCGCGTACCGCGATATTCGAGATGGATCGGCAGGGCGATCTCCGCCGGGTCCGGTTGCGGATGATCGGCCGGCGAACCGTAGGAGACCAGTTCCTCGTACAAGGCGTGCAGTTCGGGGTCCCCGCTCTGCGCGGCCTGGCGCGCCAGCCGCGGCAGCAGGTGAGCGCGCACCTGTCCGAGGTTGGTGACGCGGGACGCGAAGCCGCGGGGGTGCAGACCCAGCCGCATCATGTTCACCGGCGGCCGCAGCAGAGCGGAGTCGACGCCGTCGAGAAAGATTCCGGCCGCATCGTTGGCGAGGACGAGATTCCAGCGCCGATCGACCGCCAGGGCCGGATACGGTTCGTGAGCACGTACGAACTGTTCGAGGGCCTCGCGTACCCGAACCATATCGGGGTCGTCGAACGGGCGCTGCCGATAGATCGGAGCGTGGCCGGCCGCGACCAGCAGGCGGTTGCGTTCGCGCAGCGGGACCGACAGGTGTTCGGCCAGACGCAGGACCATGGCGCTGCTGGGAATCGTTCGCCCGGTTTCGACGAAACTGATGTGGCGGGGCGAGACATCGGCCCGGATCGCGAGGTCGAGCTGGCTGATCTTCCGGCGCCGGCGCCACTCCCGTAGCAGCACGCCTACCGGCCCGTCTTCGATCATCGGTCGAGTATCACCGCGCCGGGCCGGGCTTCGCCACTACTACCCAGGTAATCGACGGCTCCGGTCGCGACGTGCGAGCGTCGGACGATGACCGACAGCACCCACAGCCGCGCCGAACGCAACAGGAGACTCGTCGTCGACGGGTTCGCCCAGTTCGCGGCCGGGAACACCGAGATACTGCGCACCCTGCTCCGGGAGGATTTCGTCGAACACAGCCCGGGCAACCCGTCCGGGCGGGACGCGTTCATCGAATTCGTCGCCACCGCTCCGGTGGCGAACGCCCGGCTGGAACTGCGGCGGGTGGTCGCCGACGACGAGCACGTGGTGGTGCACTACCGCATGACGACCCCGGCGGACGAGCGGGGAACCGCGGTCGTCGATATCTGGCGGCTGGTCGACGACCGCATCGTCGAGCACTGGGATGTCGTCCAGCCGGTGCCCGACAGCGCGCAGATACCCAACGGAATGGTGTGATCGGCGCGCTGCGGGCGGTCGTCCCCCGCTACCCGCGGCCGACGCGGAGCCCGGTGGCCACCAATACCCCGCCGGCCGCCGCGACCGTCGCCGCGACCATCGCGAAAAGTGTGACGCCCGTGGCGAAGCCCAGGTGATCGCTGACGAAGCCCAGTCCGAGGATGAGTAGTCCGGCGAAAGCGTACGCGCCGATATTGAGTGCCGCGTTGGCCTCGGCCAGCCGGTCGGCCGGGATATCGGAGTTGAGCAATGCCAGGCCGCCGAGCATCCCCGGCCCGTAGGCGATACCGGCCAGCACCGCGGCGGCGGCCAGACCGGCCACCGAGGAGGTATCGACCGCGAGGACCAGGGCAACCACGCATACGATGGTGCTCGATACCGAGGCCAGCAGCAGCCGGCGCACCGGGAGACCGCGCAAGGCGAACTGGCTGCCGGTGGCCACGGCGAAGGTCAGGCAGGCCAGCGCTCCGGGGACGATCCGATTCGTCGTATCCAGCAGCTCCGAGTGCTGCGACGGGGCCAGAGACAGCATGAACGCCGTGGTGCTCAGCGCGGAACCGGCGACGGTGACGGCGATCAGCAGGCGGCGGCGATTCGGACGCGGCACCCGGGGCACCCGGATCCAGGCGTCGCCACGCCGGCCCCCGGCGTGCGGGATGGGTACCGCGACGACGATTGCCAGTGCCACCAGCAGGAACACGGTCTCCAGCAGGAAAACGGTGACGGTCGGGCCCGGCACGGTTTCGGAGAGCAGCCCGCCCAGCAGCGGACCGAGCCCGGTACCGACCGCGATGCCGACGGCACCCGCCAGCGCGGCGGATCGGGTGCGGGCCGGGCCGGCGATATCGGTCACCGCCGCCACGCCGGCCGAAACCATCGCGCCGCTGGCTATCCCGGTGAGGGTGCGCGCGATGAACAGCGCGAGCGTGCCGGGCGCGGCGGCGAAGATCAGTCCCGCCGCGACGGCCAGCACCAGAGCGGGGATCAGCACCGCTTTTCGCCCGAGACGGTCGGAGGCGACCCCGCACACCAGGAGGGCGAGGGCCATACCCGCCATATAGCAGCAGAAGACCGCGGTGAGCGTGCTCTTGCTGAAACCGAATTCGGCCTGCCAGAGCACATACAGCGGGGTGGCCGCGTTGGCGAGGACGAATACCGCGGCGATCGGCCACGCGGCCGACCAGATACGCAGGCCCGCGCGGCGATCTCCCGGCGCGCGGGCATCGAGTACGACGGTTGCGGCCATGATGCACTCCTGACTCAAGTACGAGTTTTCTCGAACAAGTACGAACAGAGTCGAACTGTAGCATCAAGTACGATAATTGTCGTACTGAACAACAGCCGAGGAGAGCCGTGCCGGACACCACTACCCGCCGGGGCGAGACAGCCGCATCCGGCGAACTACTGCCCGAGCCCACACGTGCGGAAATGCGCCTGGAAACCGTGCTGGGCGCACTCAGCGACCCGCTGCGCCTGAGCATTGTGCGCGCTTACTACCTCGACTCGGGTGGCGTACCGCAGGCCTGTGGCTGGTTCGAGATCGACCGGCCGAAGTCGACGCGGACCCACCACTGGCGGGTACTGCGCGAGTCGGGACTGATCCGGCAGTGGCAGTACGGCCTGGAGCGCCGCAATGTGGTCCGGGTCGACGATCTGAACGCGCGCTTCCCGGGACTGCTGGATCTGGTCGCGAACTGGGAACCGCCGCCGAGCCGCCCTACTGCCGGGTAGCTTTTATGTAACCCTTCTTTTCTGTTACTCATCGTCCCACTTATGTGTATGATCGCGTCTGCCGGTGAATTGCCGCCGCGACCTCGTCGCGCGCGGCCCTGGTGACGATCGAGGAGGATCGATGAGGTTGTTCGACACCGCCGCCCCCGACCGGGCGACCGATCCGGGAGACGTCGCGTTGAACGCTCGCGACGTGCGCTTCGACTGGGCGGATATCCCGCTGCACTGGATGGCCGCCGAACCCATCGCCTCCCATGTGATGAACTCGCTCAACCTCCTGCTGCCCGAGGGCGAACGCAGCTTCCTCACCACCTTCGGTGAGGCGCTCCCCTTCGTCCGGGACGCGAAACTACGTGAGGACATGCTCGGTTTCATCGGCCAGGAGTCGATGCACGCCGAAACCCACGCCGGCTCCCACGACATGCTGCTCACCGCCAACGGAATAGACCCGCGGCCCTTTCTCCAGCACGCGGAATACCTCTTCCGCAAAACCGTCGGCCCCCGACAGGGCACCGGTACCCGGGCCGGCCGGCAGCAATTGGTGGACCGGCTCGGGGTCATCGCTTCCCTGGAGCACTTCTTCGCGTTCCTGGGCGATTGGGTACTCAACAGTGAACTGGAGAAGTTCGACGCCGACCCGCGCATGCTCGACCTGTACCGCTGGCACGGGGCCGAAGAGGTGGAACACCGCAATGTGGCCCACGACGTCGCCGAATACTTCGGGGTGGGTTATTTCCGGCGCGGCGCGTTGATGCTGCTGGTCTTCCCGTCGTTTCTGGTGTTGCTCGTCCGCGGTACCAAATACCTGGTGCGCCGGGATCCGTCGCTGCCCGACCTGGGCTATCCGCGACTGCTGCTGAAGATCTTCGGCGCCATGCGCCGGGGCGCGTTACCGGGAATTCCGGCGCTGCTGATCAGCGCACTGTCGACATTCCGGCCGGGATACAGTCCCGAATCGGTCGGGTCCACCGCCCAGGCCATCGCCTACCTGGCACAGTCACCGGCCGCGCGGGCGGCGTCGTGACCGTCGCGGATCCGCGACCGGCGCAGGCGATCCCGCTGCCACCCGATCTGTACGGGGGGAAGCACGGCGACCGCACGCTGCGCCTGCTCGACGCGATGGTGAACGCGCGGATGCGCTGGACCGCGTTCACCAACCGGCGCGATGTGGCACCGCGCGCGGACGACCGCCGGATCCGCGTCCGTGTCGTCGAGCGACAGATGCGAGCGCACGACAACGATGTGGTGAGCCTGCGACTGGCCGCCGTGGACGGCCGGCGGCTACCTGCGTGGCGGCCGGGCGCCCATCTCGATCTGGAACTGCCCTCGGGCCGGCTGCGCCAGTATTCGCTGTGCGGTGATCCGGCCGATACCCGGACCTATCGGATCGCGGTGCGCCGTATTCCGGACGGTGGCGGCGGATCGAACGAAATACATCGGGAGATCACGGTGGGCTCCGCGCTGGTGGTCCGGGGCCCGCGCAACGCGTTCCCGTTCGCGGTGCCCGGCCACGGATCACCGGCCACCCGGCTGCGTTTCGTGGCCGGCGGGATCGGTATCACCCCGATCCTGCCCATGCTGCGATCGGCCGAATCGCTCGGCGTCGAATGGACCATGCTCTACACCGGCCGGGCCCGGGACACCCTTCCCTTCCTGACCGAAGTGGAACGCTTCGGCGACCGGGTCACCGTGCGCACCGACGACCGGGACGGACTCCCGACCGGCGCCGAACTCGTGCACGGAGTCCGCCCGGGAACCGCGGTGTACTGTTGCGGCCCGGCGCCGATGGTCGGGGCGGTCGCCGCCGCCGTACGCGATATACCCGGGGTGGAACTGCATTCCGAACGGTTCTCGGCACCACCGGTGGTCGATGGAATGCCCTTCGAGATCGAACTGGCCCGCAGCGGTGACGTTCTGCGCGTCCCGGCCGACAGATCCGCCCTGGATGTGTTGCTGGCACACCGGCCCGACCAACCGTACTCGTGCCGCCAGGGTTTCTGCCGCACCTGCAAGGTCCGGGTGCTGGCCGGCTCCCCCGACCACCGCGATTCCGTCCTGTCCCCCGCCGAGCGCGCCGACGGCGATCTGCTGGCGTGTGTATCGCGTTGTGCGGGTGGGCGTCTGGTACTCGACCTCTAGATCCGCAAGCATCGAGGAGTAAGCGTGACCGAATCCGACCACGAACTCACCGCGACCCGGCGCACGGTCCGCAGCGGCGACTTCGACCTCGCGGTATACGAATACGGTGACACGGCCGCCGAAACCGTCGTCCTGGTGCACGGCTGGCCCGATACGAACCATCTGTGGCACGGCGTGATCCCGCTGCTGGCCCGGAACTTCCATGTGGTCGCCTACGACACTCGCGGACACGGCGCTTCGACCCGGACCGGCCGGGTCGCCGATTTCCGGCTCGGTGAACTGGCCGCGGACTTCTTCGCGATCGCCGACGCGGTGAGCCCCGGGCGGCCGGTGCACGTCCTGGCCCACGACTGGGGTTCGGTACAGGTCTGGGAGGCCGTCTGCGAGCCGCAGGCGGTCGAGCGGATCGCCTCGTTCACCTCGGTATCCGGCCCCAATCTCGACCATCTGGGCAAATGGGTTCGCGACCGGCTCGGCCGGCCCGGTCCGCGCAATATCTGGCAGCCGTTCACCCAGTTGCTCTCCTCGGCCTACACCGGGTTCTTCATGACCCCGGGCCTGCCGCGCTGGGTGTTCGGGCTGCTCGCCACCGAACAACGCTGGCGCCGGGTCATCCAGATCATGAACGAGACCGCGCCCTCGACGATCTTCTTCGCCCCGACCTTGAAGCGGGATATGGTCGACGGACTGCTCATCTACCGCGCGAATATCTTCGCGCATCTGCTCAACCCCCGGGAACGCACCACCGACGTACCGGTCCAGCTCATCGTGGCGGGACGCGATATCGCGGTCCGGCCCGCCGGATACGACGATACGGCGCGCTGGGTCTCACGGGTGTGGCGCCGCGATGTACCGGCCGGGCACTGGATGCCGTTCTCCCATCCCGAATTGCTGGCCACCGCGACGACCGAATTCGTGAACGCCCTGCGCCGGGGAGACGTCGCCACGGGCGTCACCCAGCGGACCGCCGGTGGCGAGCCCGCGCGCCGGTTGCGCGCGGTCCGGCCCACGGGCACGGACTGAGATCCGCGGCGGGAGCATTCGCGCGAGGCGGCTCGGCTCACGAACCGGTCACGATTCGGCCGGCGGCGGGGCGGGCTCCGGGTGGGCACGACGGAAACGCTCACCCCACGCCCGGATGTGCTCGGCCAGTTCCGGGGGTTGCAGAACCCGGAAGTCGGCGCCGAGAGATCCCAGTGACATGGTGGGCCAGTCCAGGGAGTCGGTGGTCATGAATACCCGGCAGTGTCCGGTATCGATCTCTTCCACCGTGCCCCACCGCCCCAATCGCTGCCGGACGAACTCGGCCGGGGCGTCGACGAGTGCCTCGATCCGGTGCAGATGCGGCATATTGTCCACCCCGGACCGGACGAATTCCGCGGCGTCGGCGGTGGGCAGCTCCCGGGGACGGAAGCGCGATCCGTCACCTGCCGGACCGGTGAGCCGGTCGATCCGGAAACTACGCCAATCGTGGCGGGTCAGATCGAACGCCACCAGGTACCAGCGTCTACCCAGCGATACCAGACGATGGGGTTCGACGTGGCGCTCGCTGCGGCGACCGTCCGCGGCGGTGTAGGTGAAACGCAATCGTTCATCGTCACGGCAGGCCAGGGCGACCGCGGTGAGTACCGCCGGATCCGGACCCACGCCCGGGCGCCCGCCACCCCAGTCCGCGGGTACCGTCATGGCCCGGATCGCGTCCACCCGCTTCCGCAGCCGCGGCGGCATCACCTGCACCACTTTCGCCAGTGCGCGCACCGAGGATTCAGCCACGCCCTCGACCAAGCCTTGCATCGCGAACTGAAGCCCGACCACGAGCGCCACGGCCTCGTCGTCGTCGACCATCAGCGGGGGCAGCGCCGCCCCGGCCGCCAGCTGATAGCCGCCGTCGACACCGCGCTGGGCCTCCACCGGGTACCCGAGTTCCCGGAGGCGGTCGATATCGCGGCGCAGGGTCCGCGGCGACACCTTCAGCCGGGCGGCCAGCTCGTTGCCGGGCCAGTATTTATGGGTCTGCAGCAGCGACAGCAGGCGCAATGTCCGGGTGCTCGTATTGGCCATACTGTCGATTGTTCTCGAATTACGGTCAGATAGTGACCGCTGGGTGGGTCGACCGGGTGATGCCCGGTTCGCCCCGGCCTACCCGGAGCCGAGCGCACGCAGCGACACCCCGGTGATGGTGTCGGCGGATATCGATCCGTCCGCGTGCTTACGGCCGTAGACCAGGATCGGCGCGCCCACGGCGATGGCCTCGATCGTGGTGGCGACCAGCACGTAGACCTTCGTATGCGCATCGGCGTGCACGACGATCACGCTGTGGTTGATCTCGCTTTTGATGGTGAGCGTACTGCCGTCGTTGGTCAGCACCTTGCCCCAGGCGAAACCCGCCCCGATATCGGGGGATTCGGCGGCCGGGTCCCCGGTCCGGCTCGGCGACATGGTGGAGACAACGGTGGCCGCGGTCGGGGCGGCGGCCTGGTTCGACCCGCTCGTCCGGCCCATGTAGAAGAAGGCCACCGCGAGCAGGACGGCGAGCCCGATACACAGGCCCAGCAGTGCGTGACCGCCGACGGGAAGCAATTCCAGGGCTTCGGTTTCCGGTACGGGCCAGGCGTTGTCCGACGGATCCCGGGGATCCACCGGCGGCTGCCGATACGCGCCCGAACGCACGGTCTCCGGCCCCGGAAACGGTGGGTACGCCGGGTACGCGGCAGATGCGGCCGGGTCCGGCACGGACGCGGCGGACCCCTCGTGGCCTGCCGTGGCGTATTCCTCGTAACCGGCCGGGGCGTAGCCTTCGTAGCCGTATTCCGCCGCGTGATCCGGCACACCGGATTCCTGCCGAGACCCGTCGGCGGCGTAGGTGTTCTCCTCGCCGCTGCCCGGCGTGCCGGACGGTACGAACCCGGCCGGATCGGCGCCGGCGGCCTCGGTATCCGCGTTACGCGCACCGTCGCCGGACTCCTGCGCGGCCGAACCGAGCAGGCGAACCGACTCGAGCGGCCCGGCAACCCCCGAGCGATCCTGGAACGGGCGGTTCGTCGCGGTACGTTGAACGCGTGGATCCAAGCTGCCGAACTGATCGGCAGACAAGCCCGGGCGGTGGCGTGACCGCGACCACGGAGTGTGCTTGTCGGACATACTGCCAGGTTAGGCCCTCTGTTCAGGCCCCTATCGTCACTGACGGGAGGAATCATCGGATGAAAGCGGTTCTGTAGCACCGGCTTACGCCCCCGACCGGCTCATCCGGCCGCCAGCACCTCCAGAACCTGCTCTCCGTAACGTGCCAGCTTGTTCTCCCCGACACCGTTCACCGTACCGAGCGCACTCAGATCGGCGGGCTTACGCGCGGCGATATCGCGCAGGGTCGCGTCGTGGAATACCACGTAGGCGGGAACACCCTGTTCCTTGGCAGTTTCGGCCCGCCACTGGCGCAGCTTCTCGAACAGCGAAGTATCGGCGGGGTCGAGATCGACAGGCGCGGATCTACCGGATTTCGCACTGCGGGCCGCACGAGAGGGCGTGGGCCGTTCGGGTTCGCGGCGCAACCGGACGGTCCGGCCTTCGAAGAGCACTGCCTCACTGGCCTCGGTGAGGGTGAGCACTCCGTAATCCCCGTGGACGGCGAGCAGGCCCTGGGCCAGTAATTGACGAGTCACACCGCGCCATTGGGTATCGCGCAGATCGGTGCCGACGCCGAACACACTGAGTTCGTGGTGGTCGTACTGCTGCACCTTCTGATTCTGCTTCCCGAGCAGGATATCGATGAGGTGACCGGCGCCGAAGCTCTGGCCGCGCTCCCGTTTCAGCCGCAGAACGGCCGACAACAGTTTCTGCGCCGCGACGGTGCCGTCCCAGGATTCGGGCGGATTCAGGCAGGTATCGCAGTTCCCGCACGGCTGCGGCGGCTGACCGAAATAGGCGAGCAACTGGGCGCGCCGGCAGTCGACCGTTTCACACAGGGCGAGCATCGCGTCGAGGTGCAGCTGCAACTGGCGGCGGTGGGCGGCATCGCCGTCGGAGGTCTCGATGAGTTTGCGCTGCTGCACCACATCCTGCAGGCCGTAGACCATCCACGCCGTGGAGGCCTGTCCGTCCCGGCCGGCACGTCCGGTTTCCTGGTAGTAGCCCTCGACGGATTTGGGCAGGTCGAGATGGGCGACGAAACGGACATCGGGTTTATCGATACCCATCCCGAACGCGATGGTGGCCACGACCACCAGACCGTCCTCGCGCAGGAAGCGCGCCTGGTTCTCGGCACGGGTCCGATGATCCAGGCCGGCGTGGTAAGGGACCGCCCGAATACCGTTCTCGGTGAGGAAGGCGGCGGTCTTCTCCACCGAGTTGCGGGACAGGCAGTAGACGATTCCGGCGTCGCCGGGATGTTCGGCACGCAGGAAGTCCAGCAGTTGGCGATCGGGCCGGTTCTTCGGTTCGACGCGGTACTGGATATTGGGCCGGTCGAAACTGGCCACGAACCGCCGGGCCTGCCCCAGATCCAGCCGGGTGATGATCTCGTCGCGGGTCTTCTCGGTCGCGGTGGCGGTGAGCGCGATGCGGGGCACCTCGGGCCAGCGTTCGTGCAACATGGACAAGGCCAGATAGTCGGGCCGGAAATCGTGGCCCCACTGCGATACGCAGTGCGCCTCGTCGATCGCGAACAGCGCGATGCGGCCGCGGTCGAGCAACTGCGCTGTGGATTCCATCCGCAACCGCTCGGGCGCCAGGTACAGCAGATCGAGTTCACCGGCCACGAACTGCGCTTCCACCGCCCGCCGTTCGTCCGGGAACTGGGTGGAATTGAGGAAGCCGGCCCGGACGCCGAGCGCGCTGAGCGCGTCCACCTGGTCCTGCATGAGTGCGATCAGCGGGGAGACCACGATCCCGACACCGTCGCGGACCAGCGCGGGAATCTGGTAGCACAGCGATTTGCCGCCGCCCGTGGGCATGAGCACCAGGGCGTCGCCACCGCCGATCACCTGGTCGACGATGGCGCGCTGTTCTCCCCGGAAACTCTCGTAACCGAACACCCGGCTCAGAACCCGCTGGGCCGCATCGATTTCGGCATCCGGCCGGTCAGCGGGCACGATCGGGGCTTCGGGGGATTCCACGCGGCCCATCCTACGAGCCCGCGCGGACAGCCGGCGGGGCCGTCGGCGACCGGGCCGGGACCGGTCCATATCTGCGCACATGTGGACAACCCGAGGGGACGGTGATGTCCGGTGACCGCCCGCGCCCCGTCCGGCCGTCCGCACCGGATCACCGCCGAACCGCACCGGATCACTTAGGTTGTCGGATATGGCATCCAGAACACGAGCACGCGCCCGGCGGGCGCTGTTCGCCGCGGTGGCGGTAACGGCGGCCTGCGTGGGGGCGGCGCCCGCGCAGGCACAGGCCTTCCCGGCGATGTGCGCGGACGGCTGGGAGACGACCACGATCGTCGACGGCGTCGGCAACCTGGAGAATCTGGATTCCGACGGCGCGGGCGGTTTCTACGTCACCGGTATCGTCGACGGCTACCTCGGCCACGTCTCCGCCGACGGGACACTCGAGAAGCTGGTCACCGGGCTGGAACATCCGGCCGGCGTCCGGGTGGCCGGGCGCTCGGTGTACTACCTGACCGGTGACGGGCTGACCGACCCCCCGGGCACGCTACAGCGCTACGACCTCGACACCGGCGCGGTGACCGTACTCCGTACCGGGCTCAACGGCCCGAACGGACTGCTGCTGCTCCCCGACGGCGACCTGCTGATCAGCACGATCGGTGTACTGCGCGCGCCGACCGGGATCGCCAGGTACCGGCCCTCGACCGGGGAGTTCACCGAATCGTGGTCGCCGGTACCGCTCACCAACGGTCTGGCCCTGGCTCCCGACGGCGCGTCGATCTACACCGGGAACCTGACCATGCGGATCTTCCGGGTCCCGCTGAACGCCCCCGCCGACGCACAGGTCGTCGCCGGTCCCCCGGATCTGCTCGCGGTCCCCGACGATATGGAGGCCACCCGCGACGGTGACCTGTACGTCGCCGACCACGGAGTCGGCGCGGTCTACCGCGTGGACCCGGCGACCGGATCGGGCTGCGCGATCGTGACCGGCCTGATCAAAAGGCCCGACCCGATCCGGATGCCGCCCGACGGCACGACCTCGGTGCGCATCGCCCGCGACGGGGATTCCTGGGCCCTGTTCGTCACCGCGATGGACGGCGCCCTGCGACGCCTCCGCCCGCCGCCCGGGCTCGATCTCACCCCGGCCGACAGCACGCGCCGATAAGCGATATCACCTGCTCACCGGTGGTTTCTCGGAAAATTTCAGCGCACCGGCAATTGAGGTCGGAAAGTGGCCGCAAAGGGTCATACCGTTTCTTCTGACACGGAATCCACCGGATTCCCGACGGAAGGCGAAGACCATGAGCGAAACCTCCACCCTCCCCGAGACCGACGCCGCCGCGCCCCTCTCCGGTGAGCGGACCGACCTGCTCACCGAACTGCGCGCCGCGCGCTTCTTCCTGCGCTTCACCACCCGCGACCTGACCGACGAACA
>JABFXT010000282.1 GCA_013361595.1 Nocardia sp.
CGCCCACCGGCCGCACCCATCCGAAACTCCGCGAGATCGGGCATGCGGACTTCACCGTCTTCGGCCCGATCCGGGCACAGCTGACCGGCTACGACGCCTGCTTCTTCTGCCTCGGCATTTCCGCCCTGGGCATGACCGAAGCCGACTACCGCACGGTCACCTACGATTTCACGCTCGCCGCCGCCCGGGCGCTGCTGGCCGCCGACCCCGAGCTGACCTTCTGCTACGTCACCGGTGCCGGCGCCGACAGCACCGGGAAGTCCCGAATGATGTGGGCACGTGTGAAAGGCGAAACCGAGAACGCCCTCCTGGCCCTGACGCCGCGGGCATACATGTTCCGGCCCGGGTTCATCCTGCCGCTGCCCGGCACCGAGGCGAAGACCAGGAGCTATGTCCTGCTGTACCGGATCGTGACGCCTCTGGCCCCGCTACTCCGCCGGCTCGCCCCACGGCACGTCACCTCCAGTCTCCGGATGGGCCGAGCGATGATCGAGGTCGTCCGCGCCGCCACGCCCCGCCGGGTGCTGGCCACCGCCGACATCAACGAAGTGACCGCCGCTCGCCTTTGACCACCCGGGCCTCGTCCGCGGCGAGCACTTCACCCGCGTCGAGCCGGAGGAACAGCCGTCAGCGGAGCAATCCGACCGCACGCCGCCGGGGTGTGATGGGGCGACCTGTGGGCGGACGTATACACCGGAACCGACCTTCTCGCCCCCCGGGACGGGCGGATCACTACCCTCGAACCCATACGGCGGCGCTGGTGAGGCGCCGATCCGCCGCGATCGCCGCCACCCTGTATTTGATACTCTGACGATAACTTGTACCGAAAGGGTGGTTATGCGGTCTACTCTGCTGTCCCGGCGCGACCTCGAATTCCTGCTCTACGAATGGCTGGACGTCGAAGAACTGACCCGGCGACCGCGTTTCGCCGACCATTCCCGCGAAACCTTCGACGCGGTACTCGAACTGAGCGAACAACTGGCCACCAAGCACTTCGCCACCCACAACAAGCTCAACGACGCCCACGAACCCACTTTCGACGGCGAAACGGTCACCATCATCCCCGAGGTCCGCGCGGCGCTGGCCGCGTTCGCCGAGGCGGGCATGGTCGGCGCGACCATGGACGCCGGTCTCGGCGGCGCGCAACTCCCGGCCGCGGTCGCCCAGGCGGCCTTCGCCTGGTTCCACGCGGCCAATCCCGGGACAAGCGCCTATCCGCTGCTCACCATCGGCAATGCCAATCTGCTCGTCGCGCACGCCGCTGACGAGGTGGTACAGCGTTTCGTCCCGCCCATGCTCGAAGGCCGCTATTTCGGCACCATGTGCCTGTCCGAACCCCAGGCCGGTTCCTCACTCGCCGATATCGTCACCCGGGCCGAACCCCGCGACGACGGCACCTACCGGGTCTTCGGTACCAAGATGTGGATCTCCGGTGGCGATCACGAACTGGGCGAGAACATCGTGCACCTGGTGCTCGCCAAGATCCCGGGCGGCCCGGCGGGTACCCGGGGGATCTCGCTGTTCGTGGTGCCGCGCTACCTGGTGGGCACGGACGGTGCGCGCGGCGAACGCAACGATGTGGCACTGGCCGGGCTCAACCACAAGATGGGCTTCCGCGGCACGTTGAACACGGTGCTCAATTTCGGCGAGGGCCGCTGGACACCGGACGGCGCGCCCGGGGCGATCGGCTACCTGGTCGGCGAACCGCACCAGGGCTTGAAATACATGTTCCACATGATGAACGAGGCCCGCAGCGGAGTCGGGCTGGTCGCCGCCGCGCTCGGCTACACCGGCTACCTCGAATCACTCGACTACGCGCGCCACCGTCCGCAGGGGCGCACCAAGGGGGCCGCCGACCCGGCCGCGCCGCAGCGCCCGATCATCGAGCACGCCGATGTCAAGCGAATGCTGCTCGCGCAGAAGAGCTATGCCGAGGGCGGGCTGGCGCTGGTGCTGTACTGCGCTCGCCTCATCGACGAACAGCGCACCGCCGAATCAGACGACGAGCGGCGCGCGCTGACCCTGCTGCTCGATATCCTCACCCCGATCGCCAAGAGCTGGCCCTCCCAGTGGTGTCTGACCGCCAACGATCTCGCCATCCAGGTACTCGGCGGCTACGGCTACACCCGCGAGTACAACGTCGAACAGCACTACCGCGACAACCGGCTCAACCCGATCCACGAGGGCACCCACGGTATCCAGGGACTGGATCTGCTGGGCCGTAAGGTGACCCAGCAGTCCGGCGCGAGTCTGCGCGAACTCGATACCCGGATCCGGGCGACGCTCACGGCCGCACAGGACCTCGGCGGTGAGACCGCGGAGCTGGCCGACCGGCTGGACAAATCCTGGACTCGGCTGGTCACGGTCACCGGCGGCCTGTTCGCGGCCGGTGATATCGAGGCGGCACTGGCCAACAGCTCGGTCTACCTGGAGGCTTTCGGCCACCATGTGGTGGCCTGGATCTGGCTGGCCCAGGTGGTTGCCGCCGACGGCCGCGACGGCGATTTCTACGACGGCAAACGGCACGCCGCCCGATACTTCTTCCGCCACGAACTCCCCCGGACCGGCCCGCAACTCGATCTGCTCGCCGATCTGGACACCACCACCCTTGATATGCAAGAGAACTGGTTCTGAGCCCCGTGGTTGCGGCGGCTCCGGCCCGGAAAAACAACTGGCGCCCGTCGATATGGTGGCCGGATGAACTGGACAGCACCCCCGGTGGACCTCGTCGAGACCGTGCCCACCGGTTCGGAACGACCGATGCTGCAGTCCTGGCTGGATCTGCATCGACAGATACTCCTACGCAGCTGCGCTGGTCTGGACGCCGCACAACTCGCGTATCGCGGCGTACCACCTTCACGGATGTCGCTGCACGGACTGGTGCGGCATCTGGCCGAGGTGGAGCGGGGCTGGTTGCGGATGACGGCGGCAGGTGAGCAGCTGGACCATCTCTACTGCTCGGCCGCCGATCCGGACGGCGACTTCGACAATGTCGATTCCGCCGACCCCGCCGTGGATTTCGCCGAGTACCACCGGGAGATCCGGCTCGCCGACGCGGCGGTGGCCGCGCTCGCGCTCGACCACCGCTGCCGACATCCCAACGGGACCGAATACAGCCTGCGCTGGGTATATCTGCATCTCATCGAAGAGTACGCCCGGCACAACGGCCATGCTGATCTGTTGCGCGAACGAATCGACGGCCGTACCGGCGACTGAGCGGCCGGTCGGCGACCGAGACCGATTCCGGTCAGGCCCAGCGAGTGCCCGCCGCCCGCACCCCTGCCGCGGTCCCCGCCGATTCCACCGAATCGGCACGCGCGCAGGACCATCCGGTCCGCCCACCGCGCCGGTACTCGAGGTAGGCGATCGCATGGCCGGCCACCGGATGGCCGGTCATGCCCAGGACCTCGATTTCTCGTGCGGCCGCGGCGAGAGCGGCGATCACCGCGGCCATCGGGTCGGCGCCCGCGTGCTCGCTCCGGTGTTCCCGGCCGTCCACCACCAGCCCGACGGCGACCGACGGGGCCGTATCCGGGCCGGTCACCCGCACATCCTTCAGCACGACATCCGGCGGTTCGACCGCGT
>JABFXT010000647.1 GCA_013361595.1 Nocardia sp.
CGGTCGCCGGAGAGAACAACAACATTCCCGCGCCCGCGCGCCGCGGCGGCGGCCAGCACCGCGTCCCGGTCGGCGACGTACCCGTCCCAGGCGTCGGTACCCACGGCGACCGCGGGCCCGGGGTCGTAGTCGGATTGCGCCATCGCGACCTGGTTACCGAGGATCTGCCAGCGGGCCCGGGACCCGGTGAGCCCGTCGATCAGCCAGTCACGCTGCGGCGCACCCAGAATCGTGCGGTCGGCGGCGAAACGGTCCGGGCAGTCGACCACGAGATTGCCGCCGTCACCGCATACCAGCGGTGAGCGGTACTGCCGGGTGTCGAGCATGGTGAGATCGGCCAGTCCGCCGAAGGAATAGCGGCGGTGCATGCGGATATCGGGCCCGGCCGGAAGCTGGTCGATCCGCAACGGCAGATGTTCGTACATGGCCCGGAAGGCGGCCGTCCGGCGCCGCCGGAACAGCGCGGGCAGCAGATGGATATCGATCCCGGCGCCCGGATCGGCACCGGCCCAGTTGTTGTCGATCTCGTGATCGTCGAAGGTGCAGATCCACGGGAACGCGGCATGCGCCGCTTGTAATTCGGGCTCGGCCTTGTACTGCGCGTATCGCAGCCGGTACCCGGTGAGATCGGTCGCCTCGGCGCGCAGCGTCGCCGGAATGGCTACGCCGGCCCGGCCGCGCGCCCATTCCTTCTCGTAGATGTAATCGCCCAGGTGCACGACGAAATCGAGATCCTCGTCGCACAGATGCCGGTAGGCGGTGTAGTAGCCGGAACTCCAGTGCTGGCAGGAGGCGAACGCGAAACGCAACCGGTTCACCGCGGCATCCGGGGCGGGCGCGGTGCGGGTACGGCCCACCGGGGAGACCGCCGCACCGGCGCGGAAACGGTAGTAGTACCAGCGATCCGGGGCCAGCCCACGGATCTCGGGATGCACACTGTGCGCGAGTTCCCGGGTGGCCACCGCGCTACCGCGCGCGGCCACCCGGTGGAAGTGTTCGTCCTCGGCCACCTCGTACTCGACCGTGACCGGCGCCCGGGTGGTACCGCCGAGCGAATCCGGGGCGAAGGGGTCCGGAGCCAGCCTGGTCCACAGCACCACGCCGTCGGGCAGCGGATCTCCGGATGCCACCCCCAGTGTGAACGGGTCGCCGAGCCATCGCGGCGCGCGATACGGCGCGCTGCTCACAAGGCCGGCCCCGGCCAGCAACGCGGCCGCACCGGCGGTGCCCGCCTGCAGCAACCGACGTCGGGACAGAGCCATGAATCAGCTTAACCCGGGCGATATGCCCGGTTCCCCGGGGCGCGGTCCGATCACCCGGCCGGCCACCCGGGCGACCGGACTCCGGTCTAGCGATCGCCGATACAGACCACGAACCGGCGCTGGTCGTAGACGAAACCGCGGTCGGCCGAAGGGCACCTGTTCACATCCACGGTATCCGGCAGGATGCTGATCACCTGCACGCCGCCGGGGCCGCAGTCGGTGCGCTGCGGCTGGTCGCCCGAAACATCGACACAGCTGCCGACGACCCAGTCGATATCGAGACACATGGTCGTCTCACCGATGGTGTGACTGGAATCGGAATCCGCGGGACAGGCGGCACCCGCCGGGCCGGTACTGGCCACCTTGTAACGCGACTCCGAACTGCCGCAGGATGCCTTGGTGACGTCCTTGTCACCCAGTGCGCTCAGACATTCCCCGGCCGCGACCTCGACCTTGGGTGGCGCCTGCTTGGCTTCCTTGTTGGCCGAGCCCGCGATTCCGACCGCGGAGGAGGTGGTGCTCGGTGGCACGGTCGTCGGTACCAGGACCGACGGCGGCGCCACGGGCGCGGGTGAGGTGGCGGTCGCGCCGGTGGACGCGGTCGTCTCGACGGCGGGCGGCGCGGCGAGATCGTCGATCTTCTCGTCGCTGCCCGCGGTGGCCAGCAGCGCCGCCACCCCGATGCCCAGCACGATCGAGGTCACGACGGCCGCGATGGCGATCGCGGCCGCGGTGGCGCCGACCCGGGCACGTTTGTCCTGCTGCGAGAGCGGCGCCCGACCGCCGTCCTCGTCGGGGGCCGGATCGGTCACGGTTCGCCGCGCAGAACGGCCATCACGGAGTCGAGGAACGGTTGCCCACCGGTGATGTAACCACCCGCCACCGCGCCCACGACCAGACCGATCGGGCCGGTGATGATGCTGAGGAAGCCGAGGCCGACCAGCGCGCCGAGCAGCCCACCCAGCACCGCGCCGACTGCGACGCCCGCGACGTTCTCCTGCAGTTCGGTGGTGAGCCGGGCCATCGAGCTGACCGGCCGCATCTCGCCGATGTTCTCGGCTGTGACGGTCGGGGTCAGTTCGAGAGTCGTGCCGTCGGCGCTGATCTCGTGCGCCACGGCCATCTCGCTACCGGAGATCTCGTACTGCAGCGGCACTTCGGCCACCACGGCACCGCTGACGGCCTTGAGCACGGCCTTGGCGCCGTCCGGGGTCAGTTCGAACCGCCCGTCCTGGACCTCGGTGGTGATCTTCTGGGTCTTCTGGTCGACGCTGGTCTCGTAGGCGACGCCCTGGTCCACGCCCTCGCTCTTGATCTCCGGAGCCGGAGCCGCGGGTTCGGCGTGCACCACGCCGGCGGAAATCCCTACTGCGGCAACGGACAGAAGTGCGGTAGCGGCGAAAGTGCCGAACTTCATTACGCTCAATTCCTTCTCACGTGAACCGGCCCGAGGGCCGGGCGAGCTGCGATTTCACTTCGCGCACAGGACCATACCGATAATTCGAGTGGGGTTGCATATCAGGAATTAAACGGAGAATTCATCATTTAAATTGCTGTTCAATAACTCCGCTGTTCGCGGGGAATTCCCCGATACTCGTCCCGTTCAACGGTTATACGACTCTGCGATATCACTGCGGCGCCATCGGCGATACCGGCAGCATTCGCCTGGCAATCGCCTCGGCCCATAACATTTATGCACCGTTATTCCCCGAACGGCGCCCAGGTGTTACACAACCGCCGAAATGTGCCAGTCCCCGGAGGTCCGGGCCGGGACCGCGCCGGGGCCGGTTGCCAACCGGGACTACTTCGTGACCCACGGTGACTGTGCCGCGCGATCCGGGGGTGCTGGACTACCTACTACAACGTTCCATCGGTACCCGCCGCCGAGACGACCGGAGCCCGAGCCATGACCACCGCACGCCCGCGTATCGCGCTCACCGCCGCCGTCCTCACCGCCGCGACCGTGTTCGGGCCCGCACCGGGCGCCTCGGCCGCAGTATCGAACGTGAGTGTCTCCGGTGGTTTCGGCCTCGGTTTCGTGCAGTACGGGACGAGTTGTACCTACACTGTCACGGTGCTCGGCGACGGGGTGGGTGCGCTGGAGGACCGGGTGAACGGGCAGCCCGGCGGCGGTACCTTCGGCCCGATCGAGCAGGTGGGGCCGGGGAAGTTCACCGCGGACTGGGCGCCCTCGGTATCCGGCCGGCACCAGGTGTCGGCCGACGGGGTGGTCACGGAGGTGAACGTGCAGAAGGGTTACGACTTCGGCATCGTCTGTTTCACCCTGCCCGAATACCTGCGCCTACCGGACTGACC
>JABFXT010000107.1 GCA_013361595.1 Nocardia sp.
GCGTAGTCGTTCTTGTCCAGACCGCGGGCCAGCATATCGGCGAGCGCGCGCAGGGCCGCCGACGAGCGGGGGGCGCCCAGTGCTCTGGTGACCCCCGCCGTGATCCGGCTGCCCGCCGCCTCGGTCGCCTCGGTCATCAGCTGCGCGCGACCGCCGGGGAAGTGGTGGTAGACCGAGCCGCGCGGCGCGCCGCTGGCCTGGAGTACGTCGGTGAACGAGACGGCCGCGACGCCGCGCCGGCGGATGAGCGAGATCGCGCTGTCGATCATGGCCGCCCGGGGGCCGTCTGGATCCTTGGGTCGTGGCATCAGTGCTCCCTACTTGCCTGTCATTACTATGTATGTTGTCATACTTATAAACCTTTCGCCGCCGTAACCGGCTGAATCTTCAGGAGGATCTGTGACCGGGATCGACGCGCCGACCCATCCCTTCGATACGGCGATCGCGGTGGAGTACACCGATGCGCATCAGCTGGCCGGTCACACCTGCCCCGACTACGCGAACATGGTCGGCCCGTTCGGGGGAATCACCGCGGCGGCACTGTTGCGAGCGGTGGAACGGCACCCCGAACGGCTCGGTGATCCGCTGTCGCTGACCGTGAACTACGCGGGACCGATCGCCGACGGTCCGTTCGAGATCACGGCGCGCCCGGTCCGCACCAACCGCACGAACCAGCACTGGCAGCTCGAACTCACCCAGGACGGCGCCGTCGCCACCACCGCGAGCGCCGTATTCGGTATCCGGCGCGATACCTGGTCGGATCTGGAACTCACCATGCCGTCGGTTCCCGGACCGACCGCGGCCGTACCGCAGATCTTCCCCGATTTCATCGCCTGGGGCCGCAACTACGATCTACGGTTCGTCGCCGGGGCGGTACCCGACGCCGAACCCGCCGCGGAGCTCCCGGAGAACCCGGATTCGGTGAGCACACTGTGGCTGCGGGACAGTCCGGCGCGTCCGGTCGACTTCGCCTCGCTCACCGCCATGTCGGATGCGTTCTATCCGCGCGTGTTCCTGCGCCGCGGCCGCTACCTCCCGGCCGGAACGATCTCGCTCACCGTGTACTTCCATGCCACGGCCGCGGAATTGGCGGCCCAGGGCACCGAATACCTGCTGGGGCAGGCTCGGGCGAACCGCTTCGGGCACGGGCACTTCGACCAGAACGCCCAGCTGTGGGGGCATGACGGTACCCTGTTGGCGACCAGTCACCAGCTGGTCTATTTCAAGGGCTGAAGCCCCGGCTCAGCCGGCGGCCGGATTTTCCACCGGGGTGATCGGGAGGCGCAACGCGCCCGGCGCCGAATCGGGGACCACCGGGGATTTCGGTGCTACCGGCGCGATCCGGCGGTACGGTGTGCCCTGTTCGGGCCGGGGATCCTGTTCGCCCTTGTTCGGCCAGTACGCGGCCGCCCGCTCGGCTTGCGCGGTGATGGTGAGAGAGGGATTCACCCCGAGATTGGCCGAGACCGCGGCCCCGTCCACCACGCTCAGGGTGGGGTAGCCGAACACCCGGTGATAGGCGTCGATCACCCCGGATTCGCGGTCGGCGCCGATCGCGGCACCGCCCAGGAAATGCGCGGTCAGCGGGATGTTGAACACCTCGCCCCAGGTCCCGCCCGCGGTTCCGCCGATCTGCTCGGCGACCCGGCGGGTGGCCTCGTTGCCGGCCGGGATCCAGGTGGGGTTGGGTTCTCCGTGGCCCTGTTTGCTGGTGAGTTTGCGGCCGAACAATCCGCGGGTCGTGTACGTGGTGATGGAGTTGTCCAGATGCTGCATCACCAGCGAGATGATGGTGCGCTCACTCCAGTTGCGGACGCTGAGGAAACTGAGCAGCAGCAGCGGATGCCGCAGCGCGGTACCCAGGAACCGCAGCCAGCGTGGGACCCGGCCGCCGCCGTCTACCATCAGCGTCTGGAGCAACCCCATCGCATTGGAACCCCGGCCGTAGCGCACCGGCTCGATATGGGTATCGGGGGTCGGGTGGATCGACGAGGTGATCGCGACGCCCCGGGTGAAATCCTGGCCGGGGGCGAGCTTCTTGGTGGCGGCACCGACGATGGACTCGGAATTGGTGCGGGTGAGCAGGCCGAGGCGGTCGGACAGTTCCGGCAGTACCCGGCGATCCCGCATCTCGTGCAGGAGCCGCTGAGTGCCGAGGGTTCCGGCCGCCACCACCACCTGGCGGGCGGTGTAGGTGGTGCGCTGTTTGCGCAACCACGCGCCGGTCTTCTGTGCCGACACCGCCCAGCTGCCATCCTCCTGCGGCCGCAACTCCGTCACCGTCGTCATCGGCACGACCTGCGCCCCGGCCTGTTCGGCGAGATACAGATAGTTCTTGACCAGGGTGTTCTTCGCGCCGAACTTGCAGCCGACCATGCAGTCGCCGCATTCCAGGCATCCGGTGCGCGCCGGTCCCACCCCGCCGAAGTACGGGTCGTCCACCGTTTCGCCGGGTTCACCGAAGAACACACCCACCGGGGTCCGGACGAAGGTCTCGCCGACGCCCATATCCTCGGCGACCTGTTTGAAGACTTCGTCCGCCGGTGTCATATGCGGGTTCTGTACCACGCCGAGCATTCGTTTGGCCTGCTCGTAGTACGGCGTG
The DNA here is from genome assembly GCA_013361595.1 of Nocardia sp. Taxonomy (GTDB): domain Bacteria; phylum Actinomycetota; class Actinomycetes; order Mycobacteriales; family Mycobacteriaceae; genus Nocardia. Next base: position 2,606 of record JABFXT010000107.1, read on the forward strand.
AGTTCGCCGCGCCAGTCGGTGATCTCACGCCACTGCGGGTCCTGGAAGAACGGCTCCGGCGGAACGTAGAGGGTGTTGGCGTAGTTGAGCGATCCGCCACCGACCCCGGCGCCGCCGAGGATGAGCACATTGCGCAGCGGATGGATGCGCTGGATCCCGTAACAGCCCAGCTTGGGTGCCCAGAGGAATTTGCGCAGTTCCCAGCTGGTTTTGGGCAACTCGTCGTCGGCGTAGCGGCGCCCGGCCTCCAGCACGCCGACCCGGTAGCCCTTCTCGACCAGTCGCAGGGCGGTGACACTGCCACCGAACCCGGAGCCGACGATGAGGACATCGAAATCCGTGGCCGCCTCGGACATGGGGCTTCTCCTTGGTTCGGATGGTCAGCAGTGACGTGCGGTAACATTAACATAGCCCCGCGGGAGCGGCGCTCACTTTTGTTGACAGTGCTCTCCAATTTGGTCAGGCTGAGGGGATGACCACACCCCGCGCCCGCGCCCGGGCCCAGACGATGACCGATATCAAACGCATCGCGCGCGAACATCTTGCCACCGAGGGCGCGGCCGCCCTGTCGTTACGCGCGGTCGCCCGGGATCTGGGCGTGGTCTCCTCGGCGGTCTATCGTTACGTCCGGAGCCGGGACGAATTGCTGACCCTGCTGGTGATCGACGGTTACGACGCGCTGGGGGATGCCGTCGAGACCGCGCTCGAGGCCGCACCGGACGATCCGATCGAACAGTTCCGCGTCACCGCGCGCACTGTGCGCGCCTGGGCACTCGCCGAACCCGCCTGGTACGGCCTGCTGTTCGGCACCCCGGTCCCCGGATATGCCGCTCCGGCCGATCGCACGGTCACTCCGGGGACGCGAGTGATCGTGACACTGATGGGGTTGTTCGACGTGGCGCATCGCCGGGGACTGCTCACACCGCCGGCGGTGGACCGGCCGCCGCTCACCGGTCCACTGGCCGGCGATTTC
>JABFXT010000588.1 GCA_013361595.1 Nocardia sp.
CAGATCGGCGAGTGCGTCGGGGGTTATCGGAGAGAAACGCGGCACCGGTTCATCACAGCAGGTCCGGCCCGGACTCCGGTGACGGGGATTACCCGCGACCGGGTCATGGGAAATACGACGGCTCGGGATAATGTCAGCGAATGGCGACTATCGAAGAGGCACTGGAGATCGAACGCCTCGAGCGGGATATCTTCCGCGGCGCGTCCACCAAGACCCAGCTGCCGCGGACATTCGGCGGACAGGTGGCGGGCCAGGCGCTGGTCTCGGCGGTGCGTTCGGTGGAGCCGCGGTTCCAGGTGCATTCGCTGCACGGTTACTTCCTCCGGCCCGGCAACCCGGCGGCACCCACCGTCTACCTGGTAGACCGGATCCGCGACGGTCGCTCGTTCTGCACCCGGCGGGTCACCGGGGTACAGGACGGCGACGCGATATTCACCATGTCGGCTTCCTTCCACATCGGTGACGAGGGGCCCTCGCATCAGGACGAGATGGCCGATGTGGAGCCGCCGGACGATCTTCCCGACGCCAAGACCTCGATGGACCCGGAGCGGCTGTGGGCGATGCGGGAATGGGAGCACTGGGATATCCGCCCGGTACCGCAGGAACAGGTGACCCGGCGGCCCGGCGTGGTGTCCCCGCAGCAGGTCTGGTTCCGGTACCGGCATCCGCTGCCCGACGATCCGCTGTTCCACGTGTGCACGCTCGCCTATATGAGCGATATGACGCTGCTCGGCTCGTCGAAGGTCACCCACCCCGACGAACCCACCCAGAACGCCTCGCTCGACCACGCCATGTGGTTCCTGCGGCCGTTCCGCACCGACGATTGGCTGCTCTACGACCAGTCCTCCCCGTCGGCCGGGTTCGGGCGGGCGCTGACCGGCGGCAAGATCTTCGATCGGGGCGGCCGGCTGGTCGCCGCCGTCGTCCAGGAGGGCTTGATCCGCACCCTGCGTCCGTAGCCGGATCCGGACCGCGGCGGTGCCGGCGGACCCACCGGGTGCCCGGGGTGACCCCGGGCACACCGGACCGGCTCGTAAGCTCGCACGGGTGAACGAGTCTGCGGTTTCCCCGGAATCGGTGGCGGCGCCGGATACCGGTGCCACCCCCGCTGCGCCCACCATCGGTGTGCTGGCCCTGCAGGGCGATGTCCGGGAACATATCGCCGTACTCGCCGAATGCGGTGCCCGCCCGGTCCTCGTGCGCCGGCCCGCCGAACTGGCCGCGGTCGACGCGCTGGTCCTGCCCGGCGGGGAATCCACCGCCATCAGCAAACTGCTCGAGATCTTCGAACTGCTGGAACCACTGCGGGCCCGGCTGCGCGCGGGGATGCCCGCGTTCGGCTCCTGCGCCGGGATGATCCTGCTCGCGAGCGAGGTGCTCGATACCCGGCCCGACGCCCGGCATCTGGACGGTATCGATATGACCGTGCGCCGCAATGCCTTCGGGCGTCAGGTCGATTCGTTCGAAACCGATATCGAGTTCGCCGGCCTGCCGGGCGGCCCGGTGCGGGCGGTGTTCATCCGGGCGCCATGGGTCGAACGTGCCGGCGACGGAGTGGAGGTGCTGGCCCGCGTCCCGGGTGGTCCGGCCGCCGGACGGATCGTCGCAGTACGACAGGGCCGGGTCGTGGCCACCGCCTTCCACCCGGAAGTCACCGGTGACCACCGTGTGCACCGAATGTTCGTCGATCTGGTGCGTGGCGTAGCGTTATCGACCGATACCGTGCCATCGACCTGAAGGAAGTAGGGAATGAGCGGCCACTCCAAATGGGCCACCACCACGCACAAGACGGCGGCGATCGATGCTAAGCGTGGCAAGCTCTTCGCCAAGCTGATCAAGACCATCGAGGTGGCGGCCCGGACCGGCGGTGGCGATCCGGAAGGCAACCCGACGCTGTTCGATGCCATCCAGAAGGCCAAGAAGTCCTCGGTTCCCAACGACAATATCGAGCGGGCACGTAAGCGCGGCGGCGGCGAGGAAGCCGGCGGCGCCGACTGGCAGACCATCATGTACGAGGGCTACGGCCCCAACGGTGTCGCCGTCCTGATCGAATGTCTCACCGACAACCGCAACCGGGCCGCCGGTGAGGTCCGGGTGGCCATGACCCGTAACGGCGGGAATATGGCCGATCCGGGATCGGTCTCCTATCTGTTCCACCGCAAGGGCGTCGTCACCCTGGAGAAGAACGGTCTCTCCGAGGACGATGTGCTGGTGGCGGTTTTGGACGCCGGTGCGGAAGAGGTCAACGACCTCGGCGAATCGTTCGAGGTCATCAGTGAACCCGGTGATCTGATCGAGGTCCGCAAGGCGCTGCAGTCCGCCGATATCGACTACGACTCGGCGGAATCGGGTTTCCAGCCGTCGGTGAGTGTCGCGGTCGACGCCGAGGGCGCCCGCAAGGTGTTCAAACTGGTCGACGCGCTGGAGGACAGCGACGACGTCCAGAATGTCTACACCAACGTCGACATCTCCGACGAGGTACTCGCCGAGTTGGACGCCGACTAGCTGTACCGGCCCGCGAGGTGCACGTAGTGCTCCCGCAACGCGGGGTAGTAATCGTCGAACTCGGGGTGTCGCGTTCCGTTGCGTGACGCCCCGAGCGCGTCCAGGTAGTAGTCCCAGCCCGGCCCGATCTCGGGAACCTGCTCGATCGAGATCAGATGGTGGACGAAGGCCAGGTCGGTCTGCCCGTCCCGCTCGGTGAGGGTCACCTCGAGATGCCAGCTGCCGTGTTCGTCCACGGCGCGCAGGGCCAGACGGCGCGGCGGGTCACATATCTCCACGGTGTATTCGCTCCAGGGCTGTCCCTCCTCGAAGGACAGTTTCACCCGCACGGTGCGACCCGGCCCCGCGTCGCCCTCCCACGGTCCGAACCAGCGTGCGGTGCGCTCGGATTCGGTGATACTCGCCCATACGTCGTCGATGGGCGCGCGATAGGTCCGGGTGAGGACCAGATCATGGCCGCCGGGTGTCTGTTCCAGGCGTCCGGTGGGGCGGATGCTCATGCCGAGTTCTCCTCGTCTTCGGGAATTGCCGAGTCGTCGTGAATCGCCGTCCGGCCGGAAGACGATGAGTCCGTCTCCGGTGGGGTGGTGGACCGGCGTTCCCGCCGGGTTCGGTGGACCTCGGTGGCCAGCGCGTCGAGCCGGTGTTCCCAGGCCGCGGGCTCGTCCAGGGTGCCGAGCCAGGCCCGCAGTTCGCGCAGCGGTCCGGTATCGAGCACGTAGTACCGCTCGCGACCCACCAGTTCGTCGTGTACCAGGCCGCTGTCGCGCAGCACCCGCAGATGCCGGCTATGGCCCCCGCGGTGCGCCGGGTACCGCGCAGCATCTCCAAGATCTCCCGCCGGACCGGATCGGCAATCGCCGCGGCCACTTCGTCCACCTCGAAAGCGTAACTAGTTGGTTACGCGTTTGTCCAGTGGCCGCGAGGTCTCGATCGGCGGCGGGGTGGGCGTGCCGCTGGGATGGTCCCTACGGGCGGCGGCACAATGGCGGGATGGTCGCTGTGACGCTCGTGCACGGGGATATCACCGAGCAGCAGGTCGACGCGGTGGTGAACGCCGCGAATTCGGAGC
>JABFXT010000140.1 GCA_013361595.1 Nocardia sp.
GCGAGCTCTGTCGTCGTTTCCGGGTATCCCTCCGGGAACTTGTGCGCATACGTTGTCAGGACCGGCTTCGCCGACTCACATTTCGTGAGCATTTCGCGCAATTCGATATCCCAGTTCGGCGTGAAACGCATATGTGAATCGATCTGGAACAGGTAGTCTTCGCCGTCCCACAGCGACTCGATCCGCGCCCGCGCCCAGGATGCGCCCCGGCTCTCGCGTGCGTCGACGACGAGTGCTGTGCACTGATCCGCGCGGTCCCCCACCGGATAGAACTCGTCGTCGGCACCGGGCAGCGCCTGCCAGCACAGGCCCACTCTGATCCGATCCGGATCGCCCGCTGTGGCGAAAAGACTCCGCAACGTATTCGCGCAGTCAGGGTCACGATACGCGGCGACCGAGACGAAGATACTGCCGCTCGAGCTGGGGCCTTCCATACGGGCAGGTTACCGGACCACTGTGCGCGGGAAGGCGCGGGCGCGGGCCGATCGAGGGTCGGGCGGAGCCATTTCCAGGCGCCCGGAATCGAGCCGCCGCCTCGCGGTCGTGATCGGCCGGCTACGCCGCCCGCGCCCCGGACAGTCCCCACTCCTCGGCGAGGAGACGATGCGAGGTGAGACGGTCCGCGTGCCGGAAGGTGACGCTGGTGACGACGAGCTCGTCGGCGCCGGTGAGGGCGCGGAGCGCGGACAGGCCCGCGGCGACCGAGCCCGGCGTCCCGACGAACTGGGTGTTCACCCGGTCGTCCACCAGGCGCCGCTGGTGTTCGGTGAGCGGCGGCGCGGTATCCGGGTCCAGGTATTCCGCGGCGCCCGCACCGCTGCGGATACCGGCGACCCAATGCCCGTAGGTGGAGGCCAGATGCCGGGCCCGCGACTCCTCCGCGGCGACGACGACATCCGCCGAGACCACCAGATACGGCTCCGGATAGCGCGCCGAGGGCCGGAAAGCCGCACGGTATGCCTCGACGGTTTCCAGGATGGTCCCCGGTGACACGTGATAATTGGCCACGAACGGCAGCCCGAGCGAACCGGCGAGCTGGGCGCTCTCGCCACCGCTGCTGCCGAACAACCACAGTTCGACCCCGGCGTTCTCGCCGGGTACGGCGTGCAGTGCGATACCGTCGGCCGTGGTGAAGGTTCCAGCCAGCAGCGCCCGGATCTCGGCCACCTGCCGGGCGTAGTCGAGCGGTTCGGCACCCGGCAATCGCAGCGCCTCCAGCGACGCCACCAATCGGGTCGTATCGCCGATCTGTGTCGGAGCGAACGGCGGCGGGACGACCACCCCGTCCCGGACGACGGTCGGGCGCGGCGGATCAGGCGCGGGCGGTGCGCCCGGCGACCGCAGTTGCCCGATCCGGTGCGCCGAACGGCCCAGCCCCAGGTCGAGGCGACCAGGGTGCAGGGCATCGATCGTGCCGAACGATTCGACCACCGAGGCCGAGGTGCGATACCCGGCCTGTACCGCGGCCGTGCCGACGCGGATCGTCTGGGTGGCACCGGCGATCAGGGCGATCAGTTCGGTCGGCGCCGAGGAGGCGACCGCGACGAAATGGTGTTCGGCCACCCAGAAACGGCGGTACCCCCAGGCCTCGGCGTGCCGGGCGAGGTCGACGGTGTTGCGGATCGCCTGCCGGGCAGTCGATCCGGTGCTGATCGGCGAAAGGTCCAGCACGGAGAGGGGTACGGTCATGACGCACGCGCTTTCTCGTCGGCTCGATGGGGGTGGCGCAGGCCCAGATGTTCGCGCAGGGTCGCGCCGGTGTATTCGGTGCGGAAATTGCCGCGATCCTGGAGTTCGGGGACGACCTTGTCGACGAATTCGTCGAGCCCGGCCGGAGTCAGGTGGGGCACCAGGATGAACCCGTCGGCGGCGTCCTCCTGGACATATCGGTCGATCTCAGCCGCGACCTGGGCCGGCGAACCGACGAACTGCTGACGTGCGGTCACCTCGATGATCAATTCGCGGATCGAGAGATTCTCCGCCTCGGCCCGGGCCCGCCACTGCAGCGCCACCGCCCGCGGATCCCGGGCGTGCCGCACCCGGCCCCGGGTGATGGTGACATCGTCGAGCGGTTCGATATCGGGAAGTGGCCCGTCTGGGTCGTAGCCGGACAAGTCACGGCCCCAGACCTGTTCGAGGAAGGCGATGGCGGTCTGCGGTCCCACCTGCCGGTTGCGGATATGCCGGGCGCGTTCCTCGGCATCCGCCCGATCGTCCCCGAGGACGAAGGTGGCCGCGGGCAGGATGAGCAGATCGTCGCGGTGGCGGCCGTATCGTGCGAGCCGGTCCTTCATATCGGTGTAGAACTCCTGGCCCGCGGCGAGATCGCCGTGCCTGCTGAAGATGGCGTCCGCGGTGGCGGCACCGAATTCCCGGCCCTCCTCGGAATCCCCGGCCTGTAACTGCACCGGGTAGCCCTGCGGGCTGCGCGGCAGTACGAAGGTGCCCTCGATGTCGAATTGTCCGCTCCGATAACGGAACTCCGGCAGCGGCCGGGCGAATACGCCCCGGTCACGGTCGACGACCAGGGCATCCGCGGGCCAGCTGTCCCACAGCGCGCGGGTCGCGGCGATCACCTCCGCGGCCCGGGTGTACCGGTCGGCGTGGTCGAGATATCCGCCCCGCCGGAAATTCTCGCCGGTGAAGGCGTCCGACGAGGTGACCGCGTTCCAGGCGGCGCGGCCGCCGGAGAGGTGGTCCAGTGTCGCGAACTGCTTCGCCAGCTCGAACGGTTCGTTGAAGGTCGTGTTGATGGTGCCCGCCAGGCCCAGCCGGGTCGTGACCCCGGCGAGCGCGTTGAGCACGGTGAAGGTATCGGGACGGCCCACCACATCGAGATCGTGGATCCGGCCGCGGTGCTCGCGCAGCCGCAACCCTTCGGCGAGGAAGAAGAAGTCGAACAGTCCGCGCTCGGCGGTGCGGGCCAGATGGGTGAAGGAATCGAAATCGATCTGGCTGCCGGATTCCGGATCGGTCCAGACAGTGGTGTTGTTGACACCCGGGAAATGAGCGGCGAGATGGATCTGCTTACTCGACTGGGTCTTCGGCATATCAGCCCCGTTCGGTCGCGTAGCGGTTGAGTGGACGCGGCAGGCCCAGCCTGTCGCGCAAGGTGGTGAGCGGAACCGGGGGACGGTCCAGGAACGCGGGCAGGGCGAGCGGCCGCAGGACCAGGCCGTCCGCGGCGCATTCCCGCCGCACCTCCGCGACCAGATCGCGCAATGCGCCGGCGGTACCCACATGGCGCAGACTGTCCGGACCCGCGGTGGCGGTCCATTCCTCCAGCCGGTCCACCTCCCGCGCGGCCTGCGCCGCCGACGGCGCGAGATGGACTTCCAGATCGAGCAGTATCCGGACCTGCCGGGGGTCGCGGCCCGCCGCCGCCACCGCCGAGCGCAGAACCGAGCGGGTCGCCGCCGCGGCGGCGAGATCCGGGGCGGCGATCCGGATGAGATCCGCGTAACGCACCGCGATCCGGGTGGCATGGGGTCCCTCGGCCCGTACGGCGATCAGTGGCTGCCCCTGGGGAGAACGGGGCGTGATCGACGGGCCCTTCACCGAGAAATGGTCACC
>JABFXT010000708.1 GCA_013361595.1 Nocardia sp.
CGTGATCGGCGGTGCTTCAGCCGCGCGGGATACGGAACTCCCATTCGGTGCCCTCGCCGGCGGTTGCCGCGGTGAGCAGTTCGGCGGTGCCGCCCAGGGCCGCGATCCGTCCGGTGATCGAGCGGGACACCCCCATCCGGCCCTCGTGTTCGGCTTCGGTGAGCCGGCCGGGCGCGATACCGGCCCCGTCGTCGCGCACGCTCACGATGATGTCGGTGCCGGTGTCCTCCAGCAGGACGAACGCCCGGGCCGCGGGACCCGCGTGCAGTGCCACATTGGTGAGCGCCGCCGCGACGGCGGCGGCGATCTCCTCGGCGGTCCAGCGGCCGAGTCGCACCGGGTCGCCGGGTGTGGAGACCACCACATCCGGTGTGGCGTGCGCGGTGAGCAGCGGGCGCAGGTCGACGGTGGTGGTATCGGCGGAGGCCGGGGCGCCCTGTTCGGAGATGAGCCGCCGCAGCGCGATCTCCTGTTCCCCGGCCCGCTGGGCCAGTTCGGTGGCCGGTCCGCCGATCGCGTTTCCGCGCCGCCTGATGTAGGAGAGGATCTGCAGGACGCCGTCGTGTACCTGCCGGGCCAGCCGTTCGCGCTCCTCGGCCGCCGCGGTGAGCCGGACCGCGCGCTGGAGTTGATCCTGGGCGCGCCGCGCGGTGTTCGCCGCCAGGCCCAGTGCGAGTCCCACCGAGACCAGCACCGGGGCGGTCGCATCGGCCCAGACGTCCTGTCCCCACTGCTGTCGCATGGTGATGATGGCGGCCGCGACGATCAGCCCGGAGGTCACTCCCGCCACCGGCCCGCGCAGGATCGCGGCCGAGATCACCGCGTTGGCCGACCACATGGTGGTGGGCAGCGGTTGATGCCCGTGATACCACTGGTAATCGGCGACCAGCGGTGTCGCCGCGATCAGGCCGAGGACCACGAGATGGTCGCCGACGACAACCAGCGTCCGGGTCCGCACTGTCTCGGGCGTGTGCCACTGGGCGAGCAGCAGCGCCGAAACTCCGGACCAGAGCACCATGAGCGCAATGAAAACCCAGCTCAGCCGCGGGTTCTCGTAGTACTGCACGGAGGCGACCTGCTGTCCGACCGCGTACAGCAGGGTGACCAGCCGGAAGGCCTGCACCGCCCGCCACAGTGGGGCGGTCGCGGCGTCGGCCGGATCGGGTTCGGTCGGCGGGTCCGGGCGCATGCCATGCCTTTCCGGCCGGCGGCGGTGGATTCCGATCGCGGCCATTCCCGAACTCTAGGGAGCGAATACCCCGGCCGGTGGGTGAATCTCCGGGCCGGTACCGGTGCTTCCGAGCCGGTGATGCGCCCACTGCCGGTCGAACCAGGCCGGGGCCGCCGCCCGGAAGCGCCGCGGATTCCACGCGCCCGCGCCCGCCGGAACGGAGCCCACCAGTGGCGCGCCGGTGACCCGGGGCAGATCGCTCCGGTTGGTCCGCATGGCCAGGTCGGGCTGTGCGGGCCACGAGCCGATCACCAGGCCGGCGCATTCCACGCCGGCCTGCCGCAGGGCCCAGGTGGTGAGTTCGCTGTGGTTGAGCGTGCCGAGGCCCGGCGCGGCGACCACCAGCACCGGCGCCGACAGTTCCCGGGCGAGGTCGAGGAGGGTGAATTCACCCAGCCGCACCAGCAGCCCCCCGGCGCCCTCGACCAGCACCAGGTCGGCGGATCGGAGATCGGCTATCGCGGCGGTGGTTTCGGCCAGGGTGAGCAGTGGGGCGCCGCAGCGGCGGGCGGCGGTATCGGGGGCCAGCGGTTCGGGGTAGCGGGCCGGTTCGGCGGTCCGGGTGACTCCGGCGAGCGCGGATACGACGGCGAGGTCGCCGGGTTCGGCCGGACCCACACCGGTTTGGGCCGGTTTGCAGACGGCGACCTCGAGTCCGGCGGCGCGGGCCACCGCGGCCAGGGCGGCGGTGGTGACGGTTTTGCCGACCTCGGTGGAGGTTCCGGTGACGAAGAGCAGATTCATACCGCTACCACCCCGGTGCTCCGGGCGCGGGACAGGAACGGTGTCAGCTCGGAATCGATGGTGGCGAGGTCGGCGGCGGACAGATCGGCGCGGGCGGTGATCCGCAATCTCGAGGTGCCCTCGGGTACCGACGGCGGCCGGAAACAGCCGACCTCGAGGCCCTGCTCGCGACAGGCTACGGCGGCCTCGTAGGCGATCCGTGGCTCGCCCAGGATCACCGGCACGACGGCCGAATCGGGAGTGGGAACACCGGCGATCCGGGCGATGTCACCGGCCCGGTCGAGTACCCGGCGCGGCAGTTCCCGGTCGCGGCGCAGGATTCGCAGGGCCGCGCGCGCCGCGCCCACCGCCGCGGGTGCCAGACCGGTATCGAAGATCATGGTGCGAGCCGTATCGATCAGGTGGGCGCGCACCCGTTCACCGCCCAGTACGACCCCACCCTGGGCGGCGAGGGCTTTCGACAGAGTGCCGGTCACGACCACATCGGGTTCGCCGGCCAGGCCCGTCTCCTGGACGAGTCCGCGCCCGCCGGTCCCTCGTACGCCCAGTCCGTGGGCCTCGTCGACCAGCAGTACCGCACCGTGCGCGCGGGTCACCCGGTGGAGTCCGGCCAGCGGCGCGAGATCGCCGTCGGCGCTGAACACCGAATCGGTGAGCACCAGCGCACGCTCCTCGGCGCGGGTGGCCAGCAGCCGGTGCACCGCGCCGATATCGCGATGGGGCGCGATCTCCACCCGGGCCCGGGAGAGCCGGCAGGCGTCCACCAGTGAGGCGTGGCAGCCGGCGTCGGAGACGATCAGCGATCCTCGCCCGGCCAGGGCGGTGACGGCACCCAGATTGGCGGCGTAGCCGGAGGCGAACACCAGTCCCGCCGCGAATCCGGTGAACTCGGCGAGTTCGGCTTCGAGCAGTTCGTGTTCGGTCGTGGTGCCGGTGACCAGCCGGGAACCGGTGGACCCCGCGCCCCACCGGTTCACCGCCTCGAGCGCACCCGCGATCACCTCGGGGTGCCGGGCCAGTCCGAGGTAGTCGTTGGAAGCCAGATCCAGGCTCGTCGAGGTGGCCGCACGCGGCCGTAGCCGGCGGCGTAGTCCGGCAGTTTCGCGCGCGGCGGCGCGGTCGTCGAGCCAGGCCAGCGGATCCGAGGTCACCCGGGCACCATACTTGAACGGTGTTCAAGATTGTCGGCGGTACCCCGATCGGTGGTGGAATCCGAGCCCGCGCGTCAGCGGATACCGGCGCCGAGCCGGTGCCGGATTCCGGCGGTGAACAACTGAAGACCGAAATCGAAGCGGGCGGTCGGATCCTCGGATTCGACCAGCGTGCCGGAATCACCGGCGAGGGCGCCGGCGGAGTCCATCTGCATCCGGGACTGTTCGTCGACGGTATGACCCAGCACGTAGTACAGCAGCGTGTACGCGGCGAGTTCGGCCTCGTCGCGGGGGATACCGGCCCGGATGACGGCGGCCGCCAGGCGTTCCCGGCCCTTGCTGGTGGTCAGCCGGGAGGCGTAGGTGGCCGAGACCAGTTCCGCGCCGTCGCGGTAGGTGAGCAGGCAGTCGCGCAGCCGGTGGGCCAGCTCGGCGAGCGCGCCC
>JABFXT010000124.1 GCA_013361595.1 Nocardia sp.
AGAAGACGCTCTGGAAATGTTCGAGCCGATCCGCGGGCCAGCCGGCGAGTTCGGCGAGTCCGCGCCAGGCGAGCGCGGTCGGCTGGCGACCGATGACGCCGTTGTAGTCGAAGATGACCGCGTCCGGCGACGGGGCCTGGGGTGCGAGTGTGGCTACCATTTGTTCTCCAGGGCTCGGGGGGCCAGTAGGGCTACGCCTGCGGCGAGCAGGGCGGGTAGTACGAGGGCGATGGGCAGGGAGGTGATCGCGGCGAGTGCGCCGATGAGGGCCGGCCCCGCGAGGAGGCCCAGGTAGCCGGTCACGGTCACGGTGGCGATCCCGCGCGGACCACCGGCTCCGGCGGCACTGATCAGTGACGGGATCGTGACCGATAAGCCCATGCCGAAGGCGGCCCAGCCGGCCAGTGCGAACGGCACATCGGCCACCGCCAGGCCGGTGACGAGCCCGATCGCGGATACGATCGCGCCCGCTCGAACCACCGTCGCCGCACCGAAATGCGCGATGAGCCGGTCGCCGATGAGACGCCCGGCGGCCATGGCCGCGCTGTATCCGGCGTACGCGGCCGCACCGGTCGCGGCGGATGCGTGCAGCACAGTGAGATGGACCGCCGACCAGTCCGCGGCGGTACCCTCGCCCAGCAGGCATCCGGCGGCCAGCAGACCCAGCAACCACAGTCGGCCCCGCGACAGTTCCGGCCGGATTTCTCGCGCAGACGTTTCCGCCGGATCGGGGATCACGGCCGCCGATCCGATACAGCGGGTGGCCGGTGCCACCGCGACCGCGGCCACGATGACCGCGACCGCGGTGACGCCGAAAACGTAGGTGTGTGAACATTGCGCGGCGAGAACGGCGAGTACCGCCCCGCCCAGTGCGCCGAGACTGTAGGCCGCGTGCAGACCGGACATGATCGGCCGACCGTACGCCTGCTGGCACCGGACCGACGCGACATTCACACCGACGTCCAGCACACCGTGCGCCGCCCCGAAAAGCATTGCCGCGGCGGCGAGTACCACCGCGGATCGGCAGGCGCCCAGTAGAGCGAGGCTCGCGGCGAGACAGATCGCGCCGCCGCTCAGCAGGTGGGGGAGCCGGGTGGGCTCGGCCAGCAGGCCACCCGCGCGGAGGCCGGCGACCATGCCGACCGCGGAGGCGAGCAGGACCACGGCCAGCCCCGCGGTATCCAGCCCGGCGGCCTCTTGGACTGCCGGGATACGGGTCCCCCATACGGCCATGACCACACCGAGGCCGGCGAAGTATCCCGTCAGCAACCCGCGGCTGCGCGCGACAGTGCCGGATATCTGTTCTCGCTGTTCCGAAATCGGTGGCGCGCTCGTATATGCCATGAGAACTCCATGGGAATATCGCCGAATTCATCGGTCGAAAGCGACCGTGAATTCGGCTGCGGAGTATGAGAATTCCAGCCTGTTTCCACGACGAAAGAGGTGGACGAACCGTGGATCAGTAGAATGTTCCGCGGGTACGAAGTCGAATGTGATGCGACGCTGCACGAACAAGCCGAAACATATCAGCGGGCATCGTTGCGTACCACTCGGGACGGGGCTCGGTGATCTGCTCCACAGTCACCCGCCCGAAGCTCTCACCGGACGAGAAGCCCGAACCGTGCCGGGCGCCGGACATGCGCTCGGCCAGAGTGATCCGGCACCAGGACTGCGGCCCTGCTGCGGGCGCTGGTGCCGGTCGCGCTCACCGGCCGAGTCCAGCGCTGAGCCGAGCCGGTTCCGGGTTGCCCATCCGAAACCGGTGGGCCGGGCTCGGATCGCTACCGGGTCGATGCGGAGTCCGGCCCGTCCGAACGCTACTTCCGTTGGGTGGCTCTACGGTTCCGGCGATCGCCGGACCTCGGTCATCTCGATGACGGTGCGACCGGTCACGGAATCGTGGAAGCGTCCCGTGATATCGAATTCGGTTTCGGGTCGAAAAGCCACCTCGAGTTCGTACGGGCGTATCGAGATTCGCGAGAGATCCTTCCCCGACAGGCTGTTCATCCGCATCTCCACATTCGCGGACTCGGCTATTCCGGCCGGTATCGCCGAAATGCTCCGGGAGGCCGACGTGACGGCGGCTTCCTTTACCCGGCTTCCTTCTTGATATCTGCTCAGTTGCCCGTCGTCCAACGTTGTGAGGCGGACAACCGGTCCTTCGTAATCCGGCAGTTTGGACAATGCGGTATCGACGGTCGATATGTAGGCGAGCTCGTCCGGCTCGAGCACCATGGCTCCGTCGGCCGCTTCTCGCATCATCCAGTTGAAGTCCTGATAGATAGACGTCACATAGCCGCCGATGCCGACGTGGGCCTCTTTCCGGCTGAGGATCTGGGCGAACTCGATATGGCGACGTCCGGTCGGATCGGCTTGTGATGTATCGGCGATATCGGGCCGGGTCCCGGAGTCGTACCGGCTGTCCACCTGCGGCTCGAACGGCCGGGGGTACCAATCGGTGAGAGTCGGGTCCGGTAGACCGGCATCCTTGTTCAGTGCCGCGAACTGGGGAGAGGCTGCAAAATCAGGTATCTCGCCGGGTGCCAGGTGGGGCGCCGGATGCCTGCTCATGATATCCGGCAGGCTATCTCGCAGCGAATCGTGCAGATCCAGCTTCCGCATCTCCGCTTCGGTGAACCAGCCCGCATCGGCGGTCTCGCGGCCGTCGATACGCGGGTGGAACCGGGACGGTACATCCGCCGTGTACGTCACGTACGTCCAGTCGTGCCGGGGATGCCGGAAGACATGCTGCCCGGTCAACTTGATCCGGTTCATGTACTGCTGGGACAGACCGGCCTCCTCGGCGAGTTCGCGCGCGGCGGCCTGTATCGGTGTTTCCAGTGACGATCTCGCGCCGCCGGGAAGTTGCCAGTTCTCCTGCGAATACCCCCGTCCCGACCGGACCAGGAAGTAGCGGGGAACACCGTCGTCGCCGATATGTCTGAGCATGGCTCCCGCCGCCCCGAACTGCCCGGCGGGCCCGTACCCGTCGACAGTTCCTTCGCCGGGGTCGCCGTTCGCGGGATCCAGGACGCGTGAATATCTCTCGTTCCGGCTCGGGCGGATCTGAAACGGGCCGATATCGAGACGGAACGGCCTGTCGCCGGCGCGATGCGTGGTCGCGGACGACCGGATGAAATCGGAACAGGACAGGATATCTCCCGCGTCCACGCGCGAAACATCTCGAATGGCAATATAGGCCAGGCGATCTTTCAGTTCGGTGAAGATCCCGGGCAGGCGCACCAATCCTGTAGCTCCTCTGAAACCTCTTGTAGCCCAGTGGGATCCTAGACGAGTTGCTGTATTTCTCCATCGGTGGGATTCGCATATCGCGGCGGCCTGCCATCGGGTCCGATCTCGTCATCGGGGCAACGCCGCGTCGGCGCGGGCCGCGTCGGCGCGATCGATATCGGCCAGATCGAACCCTTTGGTCTCGCGGGCGAAAAGCACCGCCACCGCCGTCACCGCGGCCGCTGCCGCCAGGTACAGCGCGATGGGCACGGCCGAATCGAAGACCTCCAGCAGTTTCACCGCGATCACCGGAGCCAGTGATCCGGCGACGATCGAGGTCACCTGGTAGCCCAGCGACACCCCGGAATAGCGCATCCGGGTCGGGAACATCTCCGCCATGACGGCCGGTTGCGGGGCGTACATACCGGCGTGCGCGAGCAGACCCAGCATGATCGCCGCGGTGATCACCCACCCGTTGCCGGTGTCCATCATCGGGAACGCGAAGAAACCCCAGGCGCCGGCCGCGACGGTACCGGCCAGGTACACCGGTCGCCGGCCGATCCGGTCGGTCAGTGCCCCGGCCAGCGGGATGGCCGCGAAATGCACCGCGTGCGCGGCCAGCAGCCACCAGAGGATGTCGTCGGTGGCCAGACCCTCGCGCACCTTCAGATAGGTGATTGTGAACGTGACGACCAGGTAGTACATGATGTTCTCGCCGAAACGCAGGCCCATCGCGGTGAACACACCCCGCGGATACCGCTTCAGTACCTCCACGGCACTGAACGACGAGGACCGCACCCGCTCGGCCTCCTGCCGGGCGGCGGTGAATATCGGCGCGTCGCTCACCTTGGTGCGCACGTAATAGCCGATGAGGACGACCACCGCCGACAACCAGAACGCGATCCGCCACCCCCACGACAGGAACGCGTCGTCGGACAGTGTCGCGGTCAGCGCGAGCAGGGCCAGGGTGGCCAGCAGGTTCCCGCCGGGCACGCCCGCCTGCGGCCAGCTCGCCCAGAAACCGCGACTGCGGTCGGGGCTGTGCTCGGCCACCAGCAGGACCGCCCCGCCCCATTCGCCGCCCACCGCGAAACCCTGCAGGAACCGCAGCACCACCAGCAGTACGGGTGCCAGATAACCCACCTGGCCGTAGGTGGGCAGGCAGCCCATCAGGAAGGTCGAGGCCCCCACCAGCACCAGGCTGAACTGCAGCAGCCGTTTGCGGCCGTAGCGGTCGCCGAAATGCCCGAATACGACGCCGCCGAGCGGCCGGGCGGCGAAACCCACCGCATAGGTGAGGAAAGCCTTCAGGATTCCGTCGAGTTCGCTGTCGGACGCGGGAAAGAAGATCTTGCTGAACACCAGGGTCGCGGCCGTGCCGTAGAGGAAGAACTCGTACCATTCGACCACGGTTCCCGCCATGGACGCGGCGACCACCCGGCGCAACCCGGACCGATCCGGAGCAGGAGTTCCACCGGCCTTTTCCGATCTGCCCACCACACTCATCGCCGACTCCTCACACGCTGTGGCCCCCGGTGACGGGCGCCACCGGGAGTATCCCCCGGCGCAGGCCGCGATTTCGGGGGATTCGCGGCGACGGCCGCGGCGTTGCCCGGTCAGTGGGAGTGGGTTGTCCGCGGTGACCCGTCCGGCCGGGGTATACGGCGGCGGCCCTGTCCGGGGTGGACAGCCCCGTCGCCGCCCTGCCCCCGGGTCAGCGGGTGAGTTGCAGGATCAGAGTGGCGACGATCGGCGCGAGGTACAGCAGCGGGAACACCGCGGTCTGGTACGAACGGGCCCGCAGCGCGGTCGCCGTCGCGCCGAGGAAATAGAGGATCAGCCCGATGGCGGCGGCCACACCGACAGCCGGAAGGACGAACCCGGCGAGCAACCCCAGCGCCCCGGCGGTCTTGGCCAGCGCCAGCGGGTTCCACCACGACTGCGGCACCCCGTACTGCTCGAGCGGTTCGACCACGAACTGTTGTTTCGAGAACAGCGCGTAACCCGAGAACCCGACCCACAGTGCGGTCAGGACCGCGACGATGTAATACGCGACGTCCATGACGAACCTCTTCTCTCCGACCGGTGCATTCCCGGCGTACACAGGACCGACGAAACAGGTCATCCGGATGTGACATCGTCACGCGATGTCCCCGGCGCGGCACGTCCCCGCCGGAGGTGGGGAAAGGAAATACCATGACCGTCATGTCCTCACTTTCCGATCCCAAGGTGCGTGAATTTCTCAGTTACGGAACCCGAACCGCGAAGGTCGCCTATACGGCCGCCGACGGGCGTCCGCTGGTCACTCCGGTGTGGTTCCTGCTCGACGGCGACGAGATCGTGTTCAACACGGGCAAGGAGACGGCCAAGGGAAAGGCGCTGCGGCGCGACCCCCGGATCGCGCTCGTGGTGGATCTGGAGGAGCCGCCCTTCGCGGCGGTGCAGATCCAGGGCACGGCCACCTTCTCCGAGGACCTGGCCGAGCTGCTCCGGTCGGCGACCGCGATCGGCGGCCGCTATATGGGGACCGCCCGCGCGGACGAGTTCGGACGCCGTAACGGTGTCCCCGGCGAACTGCTGGTCCGGGTGCAGCCGAGCAAGGTCATCGCCTTCTTCGACGCTGTCGGCTGAGCCGGGCCGGCCGCCGCGGCACCGGTGACGTCCGATCATCGCGCACCCGGCAGGCCGCGCGGGCGGTGGTCGCGCGAGAGCCCGGCCACCGCCGCTGCCTACACTCGACCCATGACGGTGCACTTCATCGGAGCCGGGCCCGGCGCCGCGGATCTGCTGACGGTGCGTGCGGTGGAGCTGCTGCGGCAGAGTCCGGTCTGCCTGTATCCGGGGACCTACCTGGACCCCGGCGTGCTCGAGCACTGTGCACCGACGACCGAACTCATCGATACCCAGCGACTCGACCTGGACGAGATCACCGCGCATATGGTGCGGGCCACAGCCGCGGGCCGCGCGGTGGCCCGGCTGTGTTCGGGTGATCCGTCCCTCTATTCCGCGCTCACCGAGCAGACCCGCCGACTCGATATCGCCGGGGTGCCGTGGGATATCACCCCGGGTGTCCCCGCATACGCCGCCGCCGCCGCGGTGCTGGGTACCGAGCTGACCGTGCCCGAGGTCGTGCAGTCGGTCGTACTGACCCGCACCCGGGCGCGATCGACCGCGATGCCCGAGACCGAGGCGTTGGCGGAATTCGCCCGGACCCGCGCCACGCTCGTATTGCATCTGGCGATCACCCGCGTCCGGGAGCTCGCGCCGGAGCTGGTGGCGGAATACGGGCCCGGTTGCCCGGTCGCGGTGGTCTATCGGGCGAGTCAACCCGACGAGATTGTGCTGCGCGGCACACTGGCCGATATCGCGGATCGTGTCGAGGCGGCGGGGCTGACCCGGGCAGCGGTCGTCCTGGTCGGACGGGCCCTGGACCCCGCGGTCGACTGTGCGCAATCGCACCTCTACGACCCGGCTCGCGACCGGAGCCACCTGAACGGATAGGCGCAGGACGGCCGGGCACTCCGCGGGGAAATCGAAACCGCCCCGTGACCGGTCGAACCCTCGCCGAACCCGGTTGGTGCCACGGCCGCGCTTCGGTAGATTGGATCGGTGGTCAGGAGTCGACGCCCGGGTGCGGTGGCACGGTGGCATGGGGTACCGGGTGTGCCGGGCGGTACGGGGCGCCCGATGTAACGGCCCTGGCTTCACAAACGGATAACTCCGATGGACATTTCTACCTGAGCAAACGAGAAGTGGGCCTGGAACCGCGGATGCCGAGCTGTCGGCGCGCGCGTCGCAATCCGGGTGTTGACGGGAAGCGCACGCGTGCGTTCCGGAAGCGAGGTTACGGTTGGACCGGCTGGACAACGGCGGGAACGGTACGGACAGTGGCGCAGCAGCCACGGACGGGAGTCTGTTCCCCCTGTCGCCCGCGCAGCTGGGCATCTGGTACGCGCAGCACCTGGACCCGCAGGTTCCGATCAATATCGCTCAGTACGTCGAGTTGCGCGGTGAGCTCGACGTCGACACGCTGACCCGGGCCGTTCTGGCCGCCTCGCACGAGGTGGGCTCGTCCTTCCTGCGGATCGTCGAACGCGACGGGGAGCCGCTGCAATGGGTCGACCATTCGATCGCCGACTACGACGGGGTCGGCTACGTCGATCTGCGTGACAGCGACGATCCGGCCGCGGCCGCCCAGGAATGGATGCTCGCCGAGTACAGCCGTCCCCTGGAGCTCACCGAGGACCGGCTGTCCGCCAGCTTCGCCCTGCAGCTGAGCGATGACCATTGGTACTGGTACTCGCGCGTCCATCACATCGCGTTCGACGGTTTCGGTGCGATGACCTACGTGAACCGGGTCGCCGAGCTCTACACGGCCTATCGCGCGGGGACCGAACCGACGCCTGCCAAGGCTGTCGCGCTGAACGCACTGTACGACCAGGAAGTCGCCTACCGCGGCAGCACCCGGTTCGAATCGGACAAGGAGTACTGGGCCGAGCGGATCGCGGGAGTCGAGGAGGCGAACGGCCTCACCGGCCGGACCGCTCCACCGGCCGCGCGCAAGGGCGTCCGGCGCGCCGCACTGACCGATGACCGGCAGGCCCTGCTCGAGGCGGCGGTGGCCCGGCGTGATTCCACCCCGGCGCAGGAACTGCTGGCCGCGTTCGCCGCGTACCTGGCACAGTGCAACGGCACTCTCGAAGCAGTGCTGAGCCTGCCCGTCACCGCGCGGGTCACGGCGGCGATGCGCCGGTCCGGTGGCGCGCTGTCGAATATCGTGCCGCTGCGCCTGAGCGTCGGATACGACACCACGGTCACCGAGTTGCTGCGGCAGGTGCAGCTGGAAGTGGCCGGGGCCCTGCGCCATCAGCGCTACCGGAGCGAGGACATCCGCCGCGACGCCGGCGGCACCACGACCTCTTTCGGTCCGCTGGTCAACATCATGTTGTTCGACGACGAGATCGTTCTCGGCGAGATGGCCGGCACCCTGCAGGTGCTGACCACCGGAAGCATCGCCGATCTCAGCGTCAATCTCTATCAGTCCATGCGCGGCACCCGGCTGCATCTCGACTTCGAGACCAACCCCAACCTCTACACAACCGCCGAGGCAGACCGGCACCACACGCGTTTCCTGGAATTCTTCGACCGGTTCCTCGCCGCGGGAACCGATACCGCGGTGTGGGAGCTGGAACTCACCACCGCGGCCGAGCGTGCCCGAACGCTGGTGGAGTGGAACGATTCGGCACGGTCGGTACCGGATACCGTCCTGCCGACCCTGCTCGACGAACAGTCGGCCCGGACGCCCGATGCGATCGCGGTGACCGCCGAGGGCCGGTCGCTCACCTATGCCGAATTCACCGACCGGGTCAACCGGCTGGCGCGCCATCTGATCGACGCCGGGGTCGGGCCGGAAACGCCGGTGGCGGTCGCGATCCCGCGGTCGATCGACTTGGTCGTGGCCATCCACGCGGTGGTCAGCGCCGGTGGTGCCTATGTACCGCTGGATCTGGAGCAGCCCGCCGAGCGGATCGACTATGTCCTCGATACCGCGGCACCCGCGTGTGTGCTGACGAGCCGGGCGGCCGGATTCGCCGCTACGGGCCGTCCGGTGGTGGCGGTCGACGAGGTCGACCTGTCCGGGTACGCGGACGCCCCGGTGACGGATGCGGACCGGCCGGCGCCGTTGCGGGCGTCGAATACGGCGTATGTGATCTTCACGTCGGGTTCGACGGGTCGTCCGAAGGGTGTGGCTGTTTCGCACGGCGCGATCGTGAATCGCCTGGTGTGGATGCAGTCGGAGTACGGTCTGACCGGCTCGGATGTGGTGTTGCAGAAGACGCCGTCGACGTTCGATGTGTCGGTGTGGGAGTTCTTCTGGCCGTTGCAGGTGGGTGCCCGGCTGGTGGTCGCGAAACCGGACGGGCATCGTGATCCCGAATATCTGGCGGAGGTCATCGACTCCGAGGGCGTGACCGTCGCGCACTTCGTGCCGTCCATGCTCACCGTCTTCGTCGCCGCGCTGCCCGGCGAAGCCGGTGTGGCGCCGTGTTCCTCGCTGCGCGCGGTGTTCTCCTCGGGTGAGGCACTGCCGGGCCGTCCGGCGCAACGCTTGCGGGAACTGACCGGTACCGCGGTGCACAACCTCTACGGTCCGACCGAGGCCGCGGTCGACGTCACCTTCCACGAGGTGACCGACGCCGACACCGCGGTGGTACCGATCGGTGTGCCGGTGTTCAACACCCAGGTGTACGTGCTGGACGACCGGCTGCGGCCGGTGCCGGTGGGTGTCGCCGGTGAGCTGTACCTGGCCGGTACCCAGCTGGCCCGCGGTTACGTGGCGCGGCCGGACCTGAGCGCGGATCGCTTCGTGGCGAACCCGTTCGCGGCCGGCGAGCGGATGTACCGCACCGGTGATGTCGTGCGCTGGAACTCCGCCGGCGAACTCGAATACCTGGGTCGCTCGGACTTCCAGGTGAAGCTGCGCGGTCTGCGGATCGAACTCGGCGAGATCGAAACCGCGTTGACCGATATCGACGAGGTCGGCCAGGCCGTGGTGGTACTGCGTGGTGACGCCCGCACCGGCGACCAGCTCGTCGGTTACCTGGTACCCGCGGCGGGAGCGCCGCTCGATATCGAGGATGTGCGGGAAGATCTGTCCGCACGCCTGCCGTCCTATATGGTCCCCGCCGCGTTCGTGGTGCTCGACGAACTGCCGCTGGGCGCCAGCGGCAAACTCGACCGCCGGGCGCTGCCGGCGCCGGTGTTCGAGACACGCGTCTTCCGGGCGCCCTCGACTCCGGTCGAGGAGATCGTGGCGGCGACGTTCGCCGAGGTGCTCGGGGTGGAGCGGGTCGGCGTGGACGACGATTTCTTCGCCCTGGGTGGTAACTCGCTGAGCGCGACCCGGGTGGCGGCGCGGTTGTCGGCGGCGCTGGACACCGACCTCGCCGTACGGGAACTGTTCGAGGCATCGACGGTGGCCGCGCTCGCGGCGCGCGCCGAAACGCATTCCGGTGCGGGCGGCCGGGTTCCGCTGGTGCCGCAGCCGCGGCCGACGCAGACCCTGCCCTCGGGCGAGATCGTGGAGCGGGTACCGCTGTCGCTGGCACAGCAGCGGATGTGGTTCCTGAACCGGTTCGATCCGGCATCGGCCGCGGACAATCTGCCGATCGCGGTGCGATTGTCGGGTCTGCTGGACCGGCAGGCGATGCAGATCGCCATCGCCGATGTGCTGGCGCGGCACGAATCGCTGCGCACGTACTACCCCGAAGTGGACGGGACACCGTTCCAGCAGGTGGTACCGACCTCGGCGGTGATCCCCGATCTGACCCCGGTGGATGTCTCGGAAGCCGACCTGTTCGCGCGGGTGGCCGAATTCGTCTCGGCCGGTTTCGATGTCACCGCCGGTGTGCCGTTCCGGGTCCGGTTGTTCGAAGTGGACCCGACCGAGCATGTGCTGGTCCTCGTGGTGCACCACATCTCCTCGGACGGTTTCTCGATGGGACCGCTGGCCCGCGATGTGGTCACCGCCTACGGTGCCCGGATCGACGGCGGCGAGCCGGGCTGGCGTCCGCTCGAGGTGCAGTACGCGGACTACGCACTGTGGCAACGGCAGGTACTGGGTTCGGAAGACGATCCGGATTCGGTGATCGCCTCGCAGATCTCCTATTGGTCGACGGCGCTGGCGGGTATTCCGGATCAGCTGGATCTGCCCGCCGACCGGTCGCGGCCCGCCGTGGCCTCCGGCCGGGGCGCGAGCCTCACCTTCGAGATCGACGACGCGGTGCACGCGGAACTGGTCGAACTGGCGCGCCGCCGCGGCGTGACCTTCTTCATGGTCGTGCACGCCGCGTTCGCGGTCCTGCTGTCGCGGTTGTCGGGCGAATCCGACATCGTCGTCGGTACCCCGGTCGCCGGGCGCGGTGAACGCGCGCTCGACGATGTGATCGGTATGTTCGTCAACACTCTCGCGTTGCGGACGCCGATCGACTCCGGCGCCGGTTTCGCCGACCTACTGGAAAGCGTCCGCGGTAGCGATGTGGCCGCCTTCGGGCACGCGGATCTGCCGTTCGAGCGGCTGGTCGAGGTGCTGAACCCGGTCCGGTCGCAGGCACGGCACCCGCTGTTCCAGGTGATGCTGTCGCTGCAGAACAACAATCCGCAGGTCAGCGGTGAGCTGCCCGGGTTGGCGATCAGCGGTATCGAATCGCCCATCGAGACAGCGAAATTCGATCTGCAGCTGGAACTCGCCGAACGGATCGGCCCGGCCGGCGCGGCGGCGAGTGTCGCCCGCGGTGTCACCGCGAAGTTCATCTACGCGACCGACCTGTTCGACGAGGCCACGGTGGCCGGGTTCGCCGACCGGTTCACCCGGCTGCTGGCCGCGGTCGTGGCCGATCCGTCGGCCCCGGTCGGCGATCTCGCGATCCTGGCGCCGGCCGAAGCGACCCGGATCCTGGCCGACTGGAATGCCACCGAGCATCCGGTGCCCCCGGGGCTGTTGCTCGACGGTTTCGCCCGGGCGGTGGCCGAGTACCCGGACCGGGTCGCGGTGAGCTCCGGCGGT
>JABFXT010000363.1 GCA_013361595.1 Nocardia sp.
GATCGGGCGGGCACGAGCGGACGTGTCCACAACAGCGCTGTGTCTGTCGCCGGTGTCCGCGGGCCGATGTCGCGGCGCGGGAAATGCTCGGGACAGGCGAAAGGGCCGGCAGCGTAGATGCTGCCGGCCCTTTCGTTGCTCGATGCTCGGTGCGGATCACACTCCGGATGCGGCGCCGATATCCTGTTCTCTCCGCTCCGGGGAGCGCGGAGAGAACAAGACGTACTAGCTCGTGCGGATACGCAGACCCGGGTTGTCGGAGAGCACGACGCTCACCGGCTGCGCGAACAGTTGCGGTGCGTTACCCGTGAGCACGCCCAGGATGTTGGGGATCTCGCAGATCGGGTAGTCGGCGACCGACGAGGCACTGGAGATACCCAGAGCCTGCCGTCCGGTCACGATCGGCCCGCCGCTGTCGCCGGGGAGGGCGCAGATATTGGCCGAGAAGCTCTGGGTGAGCTGCCGGTCACCGACCTGGACGGTCTGGTCCACCGCGTTCACCACACCGCAGCTGAAGCCGGTCCGGGAACCGGATTTGCAGACCGGCGCGCCGACCACCGGGGTGGCCACACCGTCGACCGCGATCGGCGCGGCCCCGGGTACCTTGACCTGATTGTTCTGGAAGCGGCCCGCGGCCCCGTCCGCGATGCTCATGATCGAGTAGTCCTGGGCGCCGAGTACCGACTTCTGGTAGCTGGCGATCTGCGGGCCCACCTTGTTGCCGCCGAGGGATTCGTGCACGCTGGCGGCGCCGGGGTCGTCCAGGTTCGGATTGCAGTGTCCGGCGGTGATGTTGACCGTGTTACCCGCCGGGCCGATCCCGTTGAAGCCGAAGGAGCAGCGCAGCGAGCTGTCACCGGCGATAGCGGCGAAACCGTCGCCGCCACAGACCGCAGCCGCACCGGCCTCGGCCACCGCGGCCGCCTGGGGCAGCGTTTCCGCGGCGATCGGCGGGGCCATGACGATGACCCGGGCCGGATCGATGAAGTTCGGCATGGGCAGGCCGACCTTGTCGACCCGCACCGCGATGCTGTTGTTCACGGTGTCGATGACGACACCGCGTACCAGGGACGCCACGGCTTCGGGCTGACCGTCGAGCCAGCGTTCGAAGGCGCTCTTCTCGCCACGCAGCGTCGATTCGCTCTTGGCGACATTGCGGACCACGAATCCGGTCGATTCGGCGGCACCGCGGGCCTCGTCGGCACCGGGGCCGTTGGCCAGCGCGACCACGCCGCGCCCCTGCTCGTCGAGCCAGGCGCCGCCGAACACCTGCGGGTACTGACGCTGGGCGGTGGTGGCGAACGCGGCCACCTGCTGGGCGGTATCGGCGCGCTGCAGGTACTCCTCGGGGGAGATGTGCAGATCCCGGTTCAGTGCGGCCACCAGATCGGCCGGCAGGCCGATTCCGGGGTCGGGGGCGGCCGTGGAGACCGCGGTCGGGCCGAACAGCAGCACGGCCGCCGACGCGGCTACCGCGGCACGTCGCATCCGTTTTCCGGTCGGCACCGACCTTTGTTTTCCTATGCGTGGCATGAGCATGCGAAGACTATATCGGGCTCAGCCGGCATTCGGCCTGGTTCGTACGCTGATGCCGCTTCCGATACCCCCACCCGACGCGGAATCGGCATGCGCCAGGATGCCGCGAATGGGAATTCCCAGGGTAGCGGTGCCGCCGTACTGCGCGAGGGCGATATTGGCTTTTTCGCAATCGGGCGCGTCGGCGGCGTTGGAACCGCTGGTGATACCCAGTGCCAGGGTGCCGCTGACAATGGCCCCGCCGCTGTCACCACCCAGGGTGCAGGCCGAGCTGGCGAAACCGCGGACGACCTTGGCGTCGCCCTCGGTGGTGAACAACTGGGTCTCGACCCGGTCGGCCACGACGAAGCCGCAGGTGAAGGTGGAGGACTGGCCGGACTTGCAGACCGGAGCGCCGACCACCGGATCGGCGGTACCGGTGATGGTCAGGGTGGTGCCGTTGGCGCCGCGAACCGAGGGCTGGTCCATTCCCGAGCCGATCGCGCGCTCGTTCAACTGGATCACCGAATAGTCCAGCGTGCTGGGACCGCCCAGTTCCGAGTGCACGAACGTGCCGAGCTGCGGGCTCGCCGGGATATTGCGGATATTCGGGCCGTAGACGGCGGCCCGTTCATCACCTTTGTCGATATTGGGATTGCAGTGCCCGGCACTGATATTCAATGCGTTGCCCGCGGAATCGACGCTGTTGAAGCCGAACGAGCAGACGTCCACGCTCTTCAGCTCGGCATCGTCGAGCGGCCCGGGGGCGCTGATATAGGTGTCACCGCCCATCGGCCGGTGCTCGACCGGGCCACCGGCATTCGGGGAGAGCACGACCTTGACGTTGGCGAGGAGGGTCGGCAGGTTGAGCATATGCGCCACTGGCGTATTCGCGACGTTGACGATCAGCTGGCTGTTGAGGAAGTCGATCGCGATCGAATTGATCAGCTGCGAGATATCCCGGGGTTGCGCGGCGACCCATTGGTTCATCTGTGTCAGCGAGGTTTCCAGTGCGGCCGCCGAGACCGGGGCCAGCCGGGTCGTGTACCCGTCGCCGCTGGCGACCCGGGCCGCATCCGGCGAGGTCACGGCGACGGTGGGCTTACCTTCGGGGGTCATCCAGGCGCCGGCGAAGACATCGGGCCGCTCCGCCCGGAATTCGGCCGCATAGGTCTGCAACTGCTGGGCGCGCGCCGCGCGGTCCAGATATTCGGTCGGGGTCATATTGAGATCGCGGGACAGCGCTTGGACCAGTTCGGCCGGAAGGTCCTCGGCTCTGAGTTGTTCCGGAGCGGGTGCGGCAGTCGCCGCGGTCGCGCCGAACAGGGGAGTCAGGAGAACGGTCGAGCCGATAACGGCAGCCTTGACCGCGGCGCGACGCGCCACCGACTTGCGCATGAAGTCCCTTCGTAGGCACTGCGTGCCAGATAATCCGTCGCCGTGAGTCTCGAATCCTCCAGAATCGAATCCGTTGGCGCACAGGTTTGCTCGAGCTACGACCGGGTTGCCGGGGTGGCCGGAATAACACCGGTCAGCGGATCACTCTAAGGCACGAATCGCTATCTGGCTTCTTCTTGCGCGCCTTCTTTGGATCCGGTGTCCGGAAGGTCCACATCAGGGTCCTCGGTGGCGAACGGAATCGGGAAAGGAAAGAACCGGGGGCGGGTCCGGGTGGTCGTCGTTTCGGTATCCGTGGTGGGTTCGGTGAGGGTCGGGCCGGTGGGCTCGCCGGTGGCCGTCGGAGCGACGGTGCTGGGTACCGGAGTCGCCTCGGTGACGGTGACCGGAGGGGGCGCGACCGTGGGTTCCGCGGTTTCGGTGGGCTCCGGCTCGTAGGTCGGCTCGGGCGTGTAATCCGCGGTCTCGGGCACCGGAGCAGCCGGTTGCGGCTGGACCGGTGGCGGCGCCGGCGGTACTTCGGTCACCGAGGTGGTGGCCGGATCGCTCGGCTCGGCCGCGCCGGTTCGCAGAATCGCGGTGACGCCGAGGGCGCCGATCAGCAGGC
Organism: Nocardia sp.; assembly: GCA_013361595.1. GTDB lineage: Bacteria > Actinomycetota > Actinomycetes > Mycobacteriales > Mycobacteriaceae > Nocardia. The sequence goes on from JABFXT010000363.1 coordinate 3,521, forward strand.
CGGCGACCGCGGCGGCGGTCACCAGCGCGGCGGTCCGGCGGCC
>JABFXT010000004.1 GCA_013361595.1 Nocardia sp.
CCGGCCTGAGTGATCGGCCGGACCGTCACACCGGTCCCGTGCATATCGACCAGGAACATGGTGAGCCCCTGATGCCGTCCGGCATCAGGATCGGTACGACCCAGCAGCAGCCCCCAGTCGGAGCGGTGCGCGAGCGTGGTCCAGATCTTCTGCCCGTTCAGCTCCCAGCCACCGTCCACCCGGGTGGCCCGCAGGCTCAGCGACGCGACATCCGATCCGGCTTCCGGTTCACTGAACAGCTGGCACCAGATCTCCTCGCCGCGCAGCGCCGGCGCCGCGAGCCTGGCGAGTTGTTCGGGCGTCCCGCGGTGCAGCACGATCGGCACGACCCACTGCCCGATGCCCATGGAGGGCTGGGCGATTCCGTGCCGGTCGTATTCGTCCTGCAGGATCAACTGTTCGAGTGGTCCGGCCTCGATACCGTAGGGCTTGCGCATCGGCGGCGACACCAGGCCGTTGTCGGCCAGTAGCGTCCGGCGTGGACCGGGGTTCACCGCATCGGTGTCGCCGATCTTCGAGGGCCCGTGGTTGTCCAGTTCGACGGCCCGGTCGAGGATTTCCGAAACCCACGCCCGGAAGGACGGATCCTCCTCCGGGAGCGGTACGGCGAAGTTGCGCGGCCCGTGCCTCGCGACTTCGCCCAGCCGCAGTTCCCACGATTCCACCGGCCCGGCGAGCGCGGCCAGTGAGATGGCCCGCCGCCAGTAGAGATGTAGATCGTGCTCCCAGGTGAACCCGATGGCACCGTGCAGACCCAGGCATTCCACCGCCGCGTGCACGGCCCGGCCGAGCGACGTCAGTGCCGCACCCGCGACCGCGTGGGTGCGCTGCCGCGCGTCGTCATCCAGACCGCGGACCGCGTCCCATGCCGCCGCGGCGGCCAGTTCAGCGGTGATCAGCAATTGCGCGGTACGGTGCTGCACCGCTTGGAACGCGCCGATCGGACGTCCGAACTGGGTGCGCGATTTGACATAGGCGGTGGCGGTTTCGGAGCACCAGCCGATGACGCCGGCCGCTTCGACCGCCGAGAGCGCCACGGCCACCGCGGCCGACCGATCGGTATCGAGGGCCACCGGCACCCCGCCGGATACCGACGTGAACCGGACCACGCCGATATCCCGGCCGAGGTCGGCACCGTCCTTCACCTCGACCTCGATACCCACGGCCGTGCGGTCGACGACGAACCATCGGATGTCCGCGCCGGCGGCCGCGGCCACCACGAACAGCTGGGCCGAGGCCGCGCCGAGTACGAGACCGGTCTCGCCGGACAGCAGCGGGTCGCCGCCGGACCCGTCCACCGTGATCCCGTGTTCCGGCGGGATCACGGCACCGGTCGTCCCACCGGCGAACCTCCGCAGCAGGGCGTCGACCGGCTCACTTCCCGAGGCACCCGCGAGAACCGTACTGGCCACCACGGTGGGCAGGAGCGGACCCGGAAGCAGTGCCCGCCCCGATTCGGCGAGTACCACCGCCAGATCGTCGAGTGTCCCGCCCTGACCTCCCACAGCCTCGGGCAAGTGCACCCCCGCGAGGCCGAGCGCCACGAGTTCGGTCCAGAATTCCGGCGGCACACCCGCTTTGAGGCGTTCGGTGTTCTCGCGGGTGTATTCCCGGCCGGCCCGGCGGCCGGCGAAACCGGTCACGGTCTCGGCCAATGCCACCTGGTCGGCGGTCAGCGCAACAGGCACGGTTCTCATTCCGATCGAAGGGTCCGGTCCGGTTCCCGATGCGATTCGGGAACCACCGATTAGAACACGTTACAGCCGGAGCGGTGCCGAGCGGCGGACCGTCCGGTCGCGATCGCCCGATGATCTCACCCGCGCGTCAGATGGCCGTCCCCACATCGTGGGCGACCAGTTCGTCCAGGGCACGCTCGGCCACCGCCGCGATGGTCATCGAGGGGTTACAGGCGGCAGCGTTGCCCGGGAGCAGGGCACCGTCGAGTACGTACAGGCCGGGCTGGTCGTGCACCCGCCCCTCCAGATCGCATACCGCACCCATGCAGGCGCCGCCCAGTGGATGCCAGGTCGACGGGAACGCGCGGTTGGTGTCACCGACGATCGCCGCCGGACCGGCCACCTTGTGCACGGTTTTCTCGATCCGGCCGTACTGGATCGCGGCATCGCCGTCCGCGGGCCAGGACAGCCGGGCGCTGTCGGCCGCCGAATCGTAGACGAACCGGCCGCGCGCCTCGCTGACTCCGTAGCCCACCAGCATGGTGGTGTGGGCATCCATACCCAACGGCGGAATCGACGCCTGGATAACGGTATGCGCGGTCGCGGGATCGTCCCAGTTGAGGCTGCCGTAGACCACCGGCCCGCCCTGTTCGGCGCCGAAATCCTCGGCCAGGTTGGTCCAGGTGTAGATCCGGTCCGCGTTGGTTCCCCAGCCCGCGCCCAGCCCGTCGGGCATATCGGGGATCAGCCCCTTGCCGGCGGCACGCATGAGCAGTTCGGTGGTGTTGAGGCTGCCCGCCGCCATGATGAGCGCTCCGGTGGTGAGGATCTTCTTCTCCAGCACCTGCGCGGATTCGTCGGTCCGGTCGACATGGACGAGCCAGCGCCCGTCCGGGCCACGTTCCACATCGGTCACGTTGTGCATCACCCGCACATCGACGAGGCCGGTGGCCTCGGCCGCGGCGACATAGGTGACATCGACCGAATGCTTACCGCCGTTGTTCACCCCGAAAGCACCGGCGCCGTTGGAGTAGGAGGCCTTCATTTCCCCGCGGGTCTCGGCGAGTGCGTAGTTCCAGTCGATGGGCATCGGGATCTTGGAAACCGGCAGCCCGGCGGCGGCGGCGTTGCGCGCGAAGATACGGGCGGCTTTGTAGTGTGGATGCGCGATCAGTTCGTCCGGAGCCACCGCCAGTTGCAACATCGCGGCCACCCGGGGGTAGTGCACGCGGTCCATCAGGCGCCAGTCGAGTTCCTGCGGGAAGTGGGTGTTGAAGACGGCCTCGGCGGGCTGCAGCGACATCCCTTGGTAGAGCAGGGATCCGCCACCCAGGCCCGCCGCGCAGAGCGCGGTCATGTTCTCACCCACCACCGCGTCGAGCAGGCCGGTGTACGGCTCGAGGGCGACCGGTTTGCCGAAGATCCGCGGGTCCGAACCGTGCCACAGTAGTCGTTTGTCCGGGTTCATCGGATTGCCGAAGGTATCGGCGTTCGGGCCGGTGGCCCAGCGCTTTCCGCGTTCGAGCAGCAGCACCGGCACGCCCGCCTGCGCCAGGCGCAGCGCGGCGATTCCACCACCGAATCCGGAGCCGATCACGATCACGCGATGCTCCTCGCGCACAACGGGCGTGCGGCGCCGCGGCGTGCTGCCGCCGGGGGTCGCCGTGGCGACGGCGGTGCCGGCGAGGGTGATCCCGGTCGCCGCTGCCGCTGTACCACTCAGAAATGCGCGCCGTGACAATGCGGACAAGGAGGACCTCCGAAACAGCTGTGCACACGACTCCGTCATGGCCGCCGCCCGCCGCGCACCGTCGGCGGAACGCAGCGGTCGGGACAGCCGACAAGCGGAGTGCCCGAGGAGCTTTCCGCGGGCTGGCCCGAGG
>JABFXT010000220.1 GCA_013361595.1 Nocardia sp.
GGACCGTCACCGCGATGCATGCGATTTCTGATGCCGCGGTGCACAATCTCTACGGTCCGACCGAGGCCGCGGTGTCGATCACCTATTGGCAGGCGACCGGTGCTGAGACCGTGAGTGTGCCGATCGGTGTGCCGCAGTGGAATTCGCGTGTGTATGTGCTCGATTCGCGGTTGCGGCCGGTCCCTGCCGGTGTGGTGGGTGAGCTGTATCTGGCTGGTGATCAGTTGGCGCGTGGTTATGTGACGCGTCCGGATCTGTCGGCGGACCGGTTCGTCGCCAGCCCGTTCGATGCCGGTCAGCGGATGTATCGCACTGGTGACCTGGTGCGGTGGAGTCACGTCCGATCTGATTCGCAGATCTATGCGCGGCCGGTGTTGGAGTATTTGGGTCGTACCGATTTCCAGGTGAAGGTCCGTGGTCAGCGGATCGAGCTGGGTGAGATCGAGTCGGCGTTGCTGGCTCAGCCGGTGGTGAGCCAGGCGGTCGTGACGGTCGCGGCGTCGGATCTGGGTGAGCAACTGGTCGCTTACGTGGTGCCCGCGCCCGGCGAACAGGTCGTTTCGGCCGTGTTGCTGGAATCGCTGCGTGATGTGTTGCCGGTGTACATGATCCCGGCCACGGTGATGGAACTCGATGCGTTCCCGTTGAACACCTCCGGCAAGCTGGATCGTAAGGCGCTGCCGGCGCCGGTGTTCGAGACGCGGGAGTTCCGGGCACCGTCGACGCCGATCGAAGAGATCGTCGCGGGGGTATTCGCCGATGTCCTGGGTGTGCAGCGCGTCGGTGTCGACGATGATTTCTTCGCCCTCGGTGGTAACTCGCTGATCGCGACCCAGGTCGCCGCGCGGTTGGCCGCGGCGTTGGATACGCAGGTTCCGGTGCGGATGCTGTTCGAGGCGTCGACCGTGGCCGCTCTCGCCGCTGCCGCGGAAACCGCCGCCGGCCGGGGTGATCGGCCGGCGCTGCTGGCGCCGCGCGAACGTCCGGAACAGCTGCCGTTGTCGCCGGCCCAGCAGCGCATGTGGTTCCTGAACCGGTTCGATCAGCAGTCGGCGGCCTACAACCTGCCGATGGCGATCCGCCTGTCGGGCGATCTCGATATCGCGGCGCTGCGCGCGGCCGCCGCCGATGTGGTGAGCCGGCACGAAGTGCTGCGAACTGTGTATCCCGAGACCGATTCCGGTCCGGTGCAGGTGGTGCTTCCGGCCGCGGAGACTGTGCCGCGACTGCCGGTGCGCGCGGTGGCCGCCGCGGATGTGGTGACCGTGGTATCGGAGCTGGCATCGGCCACCTTCGACGTCACGGCCGATGTGCCGTTGCGGATGGCATTGCTCGAAGTCACCGGAACAGCCGATACGGCCACGGGCGCACGTGAATTCGTGCTGGCGATGGTGGTCCACCACATCGCGGCCGACGGTTCGTCGGTGGCCCCGCTGACTCGCGACCTGATGATCGCCTACGCCGCCCGGGCCGCCGGCGAGGTGCCCCGATGGGCTCCGCTGCCGGTTCAGTACGCGGATTACAGCATCTGGCAGCGGGAACTGCTCGGCGACGAAGCCGATCCGGAATCTCCGGCGGCGCAGCAGGTCGGGTACTGGCAGTCGACGTTGGCCGGTATTCCCGACCAGCTGGATCTACCGGCCGATCGGCCGCGTCCGGCGGTGCAGTCGTTCACCGGTGGCCGGGTCGAGGTCGCCATCGATGCCGAGACCCATGCCGGTTTGCAGCGGGTGGCGCAGCGGCAGAACGCGACGTTGTTCATGGTGGTGCATTCGGCGCTGGCTGTGTTGTTGTCGCGTCTTTCGGGTTCGGATGACATCACTATCGGTACGCCGGTGGCGGGTCGTGGTGAGCAGGCGCTCGATGATCTGATCGGTATGTTCGTGAACACGTTGGTGTTCCGGACGCAGGTGGATCGTGGGGAGTCGTTCGCGGAGCTGTTGTCGCGGCAGCGGGAGACCGATATCGCGGCGTTCGCGCATGCGGATGTGCCGTTCGAGCGTTTGGTGGAGGTGCTGAATCCGGCGCGGTCCACCGCACGGCATCCGCTGTTCCAGGTCGGTTTCTCGTTCCAGAACCTGGCGCAATCGGTGCTGGAACTGCCCGGTCTGACGGTGTCGGGTGTGGATGTCGATACCGAGATCTCCCAATTCGACCTGCACCTGATCGTCGCGGACGCCTACGACAGTGCCGGTGCGCCGAACGGCGTACGCGGCCATCTGACCTACGCCACCGATCTGTTCGACCGCGCCACCGCGGAAGAATTCGCCCGCCGGTTCGTCCGTGTACTGGGCGAGATCGTCGCCGCACCGGAGACCGCGGTCGGCGAGCTGGAGATTCTGGCACCGGCCGAGCTGGCGGCGCTGGCGGCGCGTAACGACACCGAACGCGAACTGGAGCCGGCGGCGACACTGGTATCGCTGCTGGAAGCTACGGTCGCGGCAACTCCGGACGCGATCGCTCTGGTGGCCGCCGACGGTGTACCGGTCACCTACGCCGAGCTGGGTGCCCGGGTCAACCGGTTGGCCCGGTATCTGATCACGCAGGGTGTCGGTCCGCAGGACCGGGTCGTGCTGGCGCTGCGGCGATCGGTCGATCTGGTGGTCGCCATGTACGCGGTCACCGTCGCCGGTGGTGCGTATGTGCCGGTGGATCCGGACCAGCCTGCCGAGCGGACGGGCTACATTCTCGATACCGCGGCACCGGTGTGTGTACTGACCGGCAGTGATGACGATTTCGCCGGCGCCGGTGTCCCGTCACTCGCGATGGACACTCTCGAGCTCGGCGGTTTCGATGCGACACCGGTGACCGACGCGGAGCGGGCGATGCCGTTGCGCGGGTCGAATACCGCGTATGTGATCTTCACATCGGGTTCGACGGGCCGCCCCAAGGGTGTCGCGGTGCCGCATGCGGCGATCGTGAACCAGTTGCGGTACGTCACCGCGGAGTTCGGGTTGACTGCCTCGGACGCGGTACTGCTGAAGACCGCGGCGACATTCGACCTGTCGGTATGGGAGTTCTGGCTGGCGGCGGCGTCCGGTGGCCGGATGGTGATCGCCGAGGCCGACGGGCACCGGGATCCGGCGTATCTGAATGCGCTGGCGGCCCGCGAACAGGTGACCACGTTGACAGTGGTCCCGTCGATGCTGGACGCGTTGCTCAACACCGACCCGGGCCTGCCGGAATCGTTGCGGCGGGTGCTGGCGATCGGTGAAGCGCTGCCCGCGGCGACCGCGCAGACGATGCTCACCCGTTCACCGGGTGCCGGGTTGTTCAACCTGTACGGGCCCACCGAGGCGGCGGTATCGGTCACCACCCACCAGGTGACCGCAGCCGATCAGGGATCGGTGCCGATCGGTGTGCCGCAATGGAATTCCCGTGTCTACGTGCTGGATGCCAGGCTGCGGCCGGTGCCCGACGGTGTCGCGGGTGAACTGTATCTCGCGGGCGCGCAGCTGGCGGACGGCTACTTCGGCCGTGCGGATCTGACCGCGGACCGGTTCGTGGCCGATCCGATCACCACGGACGCGGACGCCGGTGAGCGTATGTATCGCACCGG
>JABFXT010000252.1 GCA_013361595.1 Nocardia sp.
CTCGAGTCTCGAGGCCTGAACGGCGAGACCAAGGGGGCCTCAACCCCCGCGCCGCCGAAGGCGGCGCCAAAGGCACAGCCTCAACCCCGCGCCGCCGAAGGCGGCGCCGATCAACACAGCTAGTGTGCGAAGGGTGAGTGAGACGACTGTGCCGGATTCGGTTGCCGAGGTGCCCGAAGCCAAGGATGCCTCGACCGTGATGTTGGTGCGGGACGGTGTCGGCGGTCCCGAGGTGTTCCTGCAGCGGCGGGCCGGGGCCATGGATTTCGCCGCCGGGATGACCGCGTTTCCGGGTGGGCGCGTGGACCCGGTCGATGCCGAGGTGGCGATCGACTGGGCCGGGCCCGCTCCGCAGTGGTGGGCGCGGCGGTTCGGGGTTTCCGAGGCGCGGGCCAAGGCGCTGGTGTGCGCGGCGGTGCGGGAGACCTTCGAGGAGTGCGGGGTGCTGCTGGCCGGTCCGACCGCCGATTCGGTGGTCGCCGATACCGCCGGATACCGGCGGGAACGGGAGCGGATCGAGGGGCGGGATCTGACGCTGGCGCAGTTCCTGTCCGAGCAGCGGCTGGTGTTGCGGGCCGATCTGCTGCGTCCCTGGTCGCGATGGATCACTCCGATCGTGGAACGCCGCCGGTACGACACCAATTTCTTCGTCGCCGTACTGCCCGAGGGACAGCTCGCCGATGGTGCCACGACCGAGACGGACAAGGTGCAGTGGTCCACTCCGGCCGCCGCGCTGGCGACCTGGAGGGCCGGTGAGCATGTGCTCCTGCCGCCGACCTGGTCGCAGCTCACCTCGCTGGCCGATTATCCGGATACCGCGCGGATCCTGGCGGCCGAACCGCGTATCGACGCGATCCAGCCGGTGTTCGGGGAGGTCGACGGTAAGAAACTGTTGCAGTTCCCGGACAACGGCCGGTACTTCGCGGATCTGCCGGATCCGTCCCGGCTGGTCGGGTCGAAGGGGATGCGCGATACCGATCCGTCGTTGCTGGGCGGTTCGGGGAATGCGGGCGGCGCCGCGGACGGCCGGTAGCGTAACCGGTCATGGCGGAATTCGTATCCCTGTCCCGGCTCGGATCCGACGACGACGGCGGGTCCGGGCGTGGTGTGGCGGTGCTGCGTATCGCGCGCCCGCCGATGAACCTGTTCGATACCCAGCTGATCCGTGAGATCGCCGAGGCAGCCACCGTGTGCGGTGCCGATCCGCGGATCGCCGCGCTGGTGGTCTACGGGGACGAGCGCGTGTTCTGCGCGGGTGACGATCTGGCCGAGCTCGCCGAGCTCCCGGCTTCGCAGGCCGCCGCCATGGCCGCCGACCTCCAGGCCGCGCTGGGTTGTCTCGCCGCTGTTCCGCAGCCCACGGTCGCCGCGATCAGCGGATACGCCCTGGGGGCCGGGCTGGAACTGGCGCTGGGCGCGGACCGGCGGATCATCGGTGACAATGTGAAGCTCGGTTTTCCGCAGATCGACGCGGGTCTGATCCCGCTGGCGGGGATCCGGCGGCTGTCGCTGCTGATCGGTCCCGGAGCGGCGAAGGATCTGGTGTACAGCGGGCGTTTCGTGGAAGCGGACGAGGCCGCGCGGTCGGGTCTGGTCGATCAGGTCGTCGCACCCGACGATGTGCTGGGGGCGGCGATCGGCTGGGCGCGCCGTTTCGTCGACGGTCCGGCGCGGGCGCTGGCCGCGGCCAAGGCGGTGTTCGAGGCGGGACCGCACGGTCACGAACGTGCCCGCACCGAATGGGCTCGACTGTTCGATACCGAGGATCAGCGCATCGGAAGCCGCTCCTACCTGCGTGACGGGCCGGGGTCGGCGGTTTTCACCGGGCGCTGAACACGGCGCGGGTCGCCCGGGCCCCTCCGGGGTTGCCGGCTGGTTGCGCGGCGGCGGACAGGCCGTAGCACCGACGCCGCCGCGGGCGGGTGCGGACTGCGGATGCGCTACGCGCGGTAGCACCTATTAGGCTCTCCGACCATGACGGTACGCCCCGACGACCCCGCACCTCATCCGCACGCCACCGCCGCGGAGGTCGAAGCAGCATTCGAGGACACCAAGCTCGCCCAGGTGCTCTATCACGACTGGGAAGCCGAGACCTACGACGACAAATGGTCGATCTCCTATGACGAACGCTGTATCGACTACGCCCGCGGCCGGTTCGACGCCGCGGTCGGCACCGATGCGGAGCTGCCGTACGACCGCGCCCTGGAACTGGGCTGTGGTACCGGTTTCTTCCTGTTGAACCTCATGCAGTCCGGGATCGCGAAGCGCGGTTCGGTCACCGACCTGTCGCCCGGCATGGTGAAGGTCGCACTGCGCAATGCCGAACATCTGGGCTTGGACGTGGACGGCCGGGTCGCCGACGCCGAGACCATCCCCTACGAGGACGACACCTTCGATCTGGTCGTCGGGCATGCCGTACTGCACCACATCCCGGATGTGGAGCAGTCGCTGCGGGAATGCCTGCGGGTGCTCAAGCCGGGCGGCCGTTTCGTTTTCGCCGGTGAGCCCACCACCATCGGTAATCTGTACGCCCGCAACCTCGGCAATATCACCTGGAAGGCGACCACCGCCGTCACCAGGCTCCCGTTCCTGCGGGACTGGCGCCGTCCCCAGGAAGAACTGGACGAGTCGTCGCGGGCCGCGGCGCTGGAAGCCGTGGTCGATCTGCACACCTTCGACCCGACCCAGCTCGAGGATATGGCGCGTTCGGCGGGCGCGGTGGATGTGGCCGCGCATACCGAGGAGTTCGCCGCCGCCCTCTGGGGCTGGCCGGTCCGGACCTTCGAGGCCGCCGTTCCCGACGAGAAGCTCACCTTCGGTTACCGCATGGCGATGTTCCGTGCGTGGCGTGGACTGAGCTGGGTGGACGAGAACGTGATGCGCCGGGTGGTGCCGCGGCAGTTCTTCTACAACGCCATGATCACCGGAGTGAAACCGGCCGCCGCCGCGAAATAGTGGGGTACGGCTTCAGCAGGGCCGATATCGGCTATCTGGGTTCGCCCGCCGGCGTGGCCGCGCTGGCCGAGGTCGCCGAACTGGAACTCACCGCCGCATCGCAACTCCGTGATGTGGCGGTGGTGCGCCGGGCGCACGGCGAGCGCGCTCCCGCGCTCATCGAGACCGTGCGCCTGCGGCGCCGCGCCGCGGCGAAACTACTCGGCGCGCAGGGCTGGCTGCTCACCGACGACGCCGTCCAGCAGGCCACCCCGACGCTGGTCGCACGTCATCGCGCCCAGCGGCTCGCGGGCCGCGATATCCACGACGTGACCTGTTCGATCGGCGCGGAGCTGGCCGAACTGGCCCGCGTGTGCCCCCGGGTGATCGGCAGCGACCTGGACCCGATCAGACTCGCCATGGCCCGCTACAACCTCGCACGTCCGATCCCGGAACCGTCCCCCGCGACCCTCCCGGCACCACCATCAGCGGACACGGCCCCCCACGAGCTCACCCCGGGAGCCGCGGCCCACCCCGGCCCCACAGCGACCACACCGACAGACCACCGGACCGAAGCACCGGAATCACAAGCCCCCCGAAGCACCGCCGGCGACGGGGCCCAC
>JABFXT010000099.1 GCA_013361595.1 Nocardia sp.
GTATCGCCTGGCCCAGGGACAGGCAGGCGCGGACGAGTTCCGCGGCCGCGGCCGGAATGCGGGCGGCGGCCGTCAGGGCGATGACGATGGCGGCCGGCACGGCCAGCGCCGTGGTGAACATGGCATCTCCTGGAGATCGTTGGCTGCCTGGCCGGACGGCCCGGGCACACCCAGCACGCCACGTGCCGTCCCCCTCCAGAGGCGATTGCGCCGGGCCACCCCGCTCCCACCTGCGTCGATGTGTTGTCCGGATCGGTCCGAGTCGGATCCGGACAGTCGTGGCCCCACCGCTGACGCATCGCGGCGGCCCCTGTGAGTGAGGACGCGTCCGATCCGCGGGCGGAGTGGACCGCGCGGCTGAACCGGCTTCTGGAGCTGTGCGACTGGGACCAGGAGACCGCCGCCCGCCGCAGCGGCGTCGCCAAGCAGACCATCAGCGACTGGCGCCGCGGCACCGTGCCCCGAACCCAGGTTCAGATGCTGCAGTTGATCGTCCCGGCCATGGCCCGGCTGAAGGAGCGCCACGAGTCAGGGGCCTTCGTGCTCGACGTCCAGGATCACTATCTGCTTCGCAGGGCGCGATGGCTCGAAACGCACCGGGCTGCCCGCGACCAGGCCAAGAAGGCTTCCGCCAACCGGGGGCCGGGTCCGGAGGCGGGCGCCGTAATCGTCGCTGACGCGGATCCGTTGCTGCTGGGCGTGCACCGCGCGCTCCCGCTGGGCAAGGCACCCGCCACCGGCGGGCCTGAGGCTGAGGCGCTGCCTGCCTATCTGCCCCGGCCGCACGACGCCGAGCTGCGCGCTGTTCTGGAGCGGGCAGCCGATCCGGCAGGGCAGGGCGTGCTGGTGATACTGACCGGGGACTCCTCGGTCGGCAAGACCCGCGCGCTGTGGGAGGGCGTCCGCGCCGTCGTGCCCGGTCGGCGGCTGCTGTGTCCCGGTGCGGGCGGCCTGGTCGCGCTGCTGAAGTCCGGGCAGGCGACCGCCGCGACGGTGCTGTGGCTGAACGAAACGCAGAAGTTCCTCGACGGCGCCGAGGGGCCGGTGGCCGCGACGCTGCTGGCCGAGACGTTGGAAAGCACACCGGGTCTGATCGCGGTCGGCGCCATGTGGGAGGACCCCTACTGGCGTCACCTCACCGCCTTGGGCCGTTCGCCCGACACGTCCGCGGCGGCACGCGATCTGCTCACCGGGGCCCGCACGGTCCGCATCCCGGTTCCCGACCGTCTGGACACCGACCAGCAGCGCCGGCTGGCCGACCTCACCGGTGACCCGAGGATGGCCGCGGCAGCCGCCGCGGGTGCCACCGACGGCAAGGTCATCCAGCACCTCAGCGGCGGCCCCGAACTCCTGGCGGCCTACCTGGACGGCCAGGTCAGCCGGGCGGGCGGCCACTTCACCCCGATCGAACGCGCGCTGATCACCGCCGCCCTCGACGCCCGCCGGCTCGGCGTCCGCTCCCCGCTGCCCGCCGCCCTCCTCAGCGCGGCCGCCGATGGTTACCTGCGGCCATGGGAACGTCCCGACACCTTCGCCGACATCGACGCCGCGCTGCGCGACCTCGAACGCGGGCACCGCGCCGACGGCAGCCGCACCGACATCCGCCACACCCTGACCGCCGTGACCCCGATCCGCGCCCGCACCGGCGATCCCGCCACCTACGAGCTCAACGACTACCTCGACCAGCACGGCCGCCACCATCGTGCCGAGGTCGTTCCTCCCGCGACCTTCTGGGACGCCTTTGCCGGGACCGCCGCCGACGACCTGCAGCGGCTCGCCGAAGCGGCGAACAGCAGGGGGCTACTCAGGCACGCCGCACAGATGTACAAGAACGCCGTCAGCCAGGGTCTTCCCAGCCCGGCCTTCCGCTGGTTCGGAGCGACTCCGGGCAGCAGCCTGGTGCACCTAATGCACCGAGTCGATCCCGACGATCAGCAGGCGGTGCGATGGGTTACCGGCCGAGCCGACCTCACCCAGCATCGAGCGATCGTCGACCTCCTGTACGGGCTCATCAAGGTGAAGGCCGGCGCGCAGGTCGAGACCCTGGCCGCCCGTGCCGTCGATCACGCCCTCTCAACCGGTCCCACCGCAGTCGGTTCACTGTTGGCCCAGATGGGGAGCAGCCACGAGTTCGCCCGAGCGCTGGCCCTGCACCCCGGTGCTCGCGCGGCCCTGGCCGACCCCCGAGCGATCAACCAGTTCCTGAAAGACTCCAGGGGCGAAGCGCCTACCGCGCTGCTCGCGGTAGTGACGGCCCAGCACGTCCACCGCACCGATCTCACGGACCCCGACGCGGTCATCCGCTTGCTCTGGGCACTGCGCCGGCTCAAGCGCGAAGCGCAGATAGCGGGTGACATGGCCCACGACCCCGCCGACCTGACCGACCCGAACGAATCAGCCCGGCTGCTGAGGCGCCTGGACCGCGGGCGGAGGGAAGAACCGAGCGGGCACGCCGTGGCGCTGGCCGACAGCGCTGTTCACCGCGCCGACCTCACCGACCCACGGGCCGTGGCCCGCCTCCTGGCCGCCCTGCACCTGATGAAGGCCGACGCGCAGGTTGACCGGCTGCTGACCGCCACCCCCGCCGCCCGTACCGATCTGACCGACACCGAAGGCGCCTGCCGACTGCTGGAGACCCTGCGCCAACTGAAGGCCGGCTCACAGATCATGCAGGTGGCCGACCGTGCCGTCGCCCAGGCCGATCTCACCGATCCGTCCGCGGTCAGCCACCTGTTGAACACACTGCCCCGGCTGAAAGCCGACAAGCAGATCCGTCAATTGCTGGCGCGCAACCCCGCTGACCTCGTCGAGGTCACCGACCCTGAGGCGCTCTCCCGTCTGCTGGGCGAACTGCGTCAGGTGAAAGCGGAGACACAGATCCGTCGACTGCTGGCCCGCAATCCCGAGTCGCACGCCGACCTCACCGACCTCGGCGCGGTCGGCAAGCTGCTGCTCGCTCTGCGCGGCGTGGAAGCGCACGCCCACGTCGCGGCTCTGATCGAACGCGTCACCGCCCACGCCGAGCTCACCGACCCCAGAGCGGTCAGCACCCTGCTGAAGTACCTGCGCCGGGTGCGGGAAGCCGCACTGATCGCGGCGCTGCTGGAACGCACCGTGCGCACCGTCGACCTGACCGACACGAGAGGCACCTGCGATCTCCTGATCACCCTGCGGGAACTGCGCGCCGAAGCGCAGGTCGTGGCCCTGGCAGATCGTGCCGTCGCCCAGGTGGATCTCGCCGACCCGTCCTCGGTCGGTCATCTGCTGGACACCCTGCACCGTCTGGAAGCCGACGAGCCGATCGACAGGCTGATGGCCCGCGACCCCGCCACGCACGCCGACCTCACCGGCCCCGGCCCAGTCGCCACCCTCCTGGAAGGCCTCCACTCAGTCGGTGCCCACGCGCAGATCGACCGTCTACTGGCCCGTGACCTGGGCACCCACGCCGACCTCGCCAAAATTGGCATATATGTCAACTTTCCGGCCATCTTGGAGAAGCTGCGGAAAGTCGGAGCGCACGAGCCCGCCGCGGAACTGGCCGAACGGCTACCGC
>JABFXT010000669.1 GCA_013361595.1 Nocardia sp.
GGGCACCGACCTCCAGTTTCGATTCACCGCCGGGCGGGGTGAAGGTCGCGTCCATCCGCCACTCCAGCCGGGCACCGGGGTAGAGGGAATCGACCTCGACATCCCCCATCCCCTGCCAGTCCCCGAGATGGGTCTCCCGCAACCGCGGTTCCCGGACCACTTCGAGCCCGGAATGCTCCGACAAGGCCTGTGCGGTGTCGTAGGCCCGCCGCAGATCGGACGAGATCAGGCCGATGGCTTTATGGGAAACCAGCTCCCGCGCCGCCTCTTTCGCCTGCCGACGACCCAGATCGGTGAGATCGGTATCGATCTGCCCCTGCATCCGGTCGTTGGCGTTCCATTCGGTCTGCCCGTGGCGCAACAGGATAAGGGTGCGCACACCGGTTTTCTGTCTCACTCGGTTTCTCCAGCACTTTCGTCTCCGGCGGCCGGTGGGCCGCCGTATCCACGCGGCATGACCGAGGGCCCTGCGTGGTCACGCTCCGCTACCGCCTCCGGGCCTGACTCGCTCATGCCGATCCCCTCGACCGCAACGGTGGGGCAGTCTTTCCACAACCGTTCCAGCGCATAGAAATTACGTTCGTCGTTGTGCTGGATGTGCACCACCACGTCGACATAGTCCAAGAGTGCCCAACGGCCCTCGCGGGTCCCTTCCCGGCGTACCGGTTTATGGCCGGCCGCGCGCAGTTTCTCTTCGACATTATCGACGATGGCGTTCACTTGGCGCTCGTTCGGCGCCGAAGCGATCACGAAACAATCAGTGATCACCAATTGTTCCGAGACGTCGAGTACGACCACGTCGGTGGCCAGCTTCTCGTCGGCGGCCAATGCGGCCATGGTCGAGATCTGCACAGCTTCGTCCGACGCGGTCATACCGTCACCTCTGTGATCACGCAGGCTGCCGCCACCGGGCGTGCACCGCTCATGCTGTTGCTCTCCGGGCGTGCACCGCTCATGCCAGCACCTCGTTCACGTTTCCGTCACCTTCCGCTCGAGCGGGCACATAGAGATGCCGCTTCGATATGTACTGCACGACCCCGTCCGGTACGAGGTACCAGACCGGCCGCCCCTCCGCCGCGCGCCGACGGCATTCGCTCGACGAGATGGCCAGCGCGGGGACCTCGATCATGGTCACCGCAACGTCTGGCATACCTCGCAGAAGGTCGTCGAGATGGTCGATGTTGAGCTCGTACCCCGGCCGGCTGACCCCCACGAATTTCGCCAGCTCGAACAGTTCGGCCCAATCCTGCCAGGTGAGGATGCTGGCCAGTGCGTCCGCCCCGGTGATGAAGTACAGCTCGGCACCCGGGTGCTGCTCCCGGAGGTCACGCAGGGTGTCGACGGTGTAGGTCACCTTGCTGCGGTCCACATCGGCCCGGCTCACCGAGAACCGCGGGTTGGAGGCCGTGGCGATCACCGTCATGAGGTACCGGTCCTCGGCCGGGCTGACCTGCCGATCGGTCTTCTGCCACGGTTGTCCCGTGGGCACGAAGACGACCTCGTCGAGATCGAACCGGTGCGCGACCTCGCTGGCCGCGACCAGGTGACCGTGGTGGATGGGATCGAAAGTGCCGCCCATCACCCCCAGCTTGGGTCCGCCCTGGCCTGTTCCGCGCATGAGTGTCGAGCTTAACGGGTCGGTTGTGGGCTCCCTCCGGCCGATCGGCCTTCGTCGGTGGGAATCGGAGCGCGGCGCGCGGGTAGCCGTCGGCTCAGACCGGTAGCAGCCGGGAGACCACGGCGGTGAGCTGGGCGGCGGACCGGCATTCGTGCATTTCGATGATGCCCCGGTACCGGTCGGCGGCGGAATCGCCGGACCCCCAGTTGGTGCGCGGTTCCGGATTGAGCCAGTGCGCGTGCTTTGCGGTCTCGACCAGGGCGTCGAGCGTCGCGAGCTCCGGATCCCGGTAGTTGGTCCGGGCATCCCCCAGGATGAGCAGCGAACTGCGGCTGGTGACGGCGTCCGGGAACTCCTCGGCAAAGCTCATCAGCGCGCTTCCGTAGTCGGAGTGGCCGGTGAAACCGACGATATCGGCCTCGGCGAAGATCCGCTGCATCGCCTCGTCCGGCGGAGTGTGCGGGTCGAAGAACCTGGTCACCTCGTCGGTGTGATCGACGAACGCGAAGATCCGCACCTTCGAGAACTGCTCACGCAACGCGCTCACCAGCAGCAACGTGAAATTACTGAAACCGGCCACCGAACCGGACACATCACACAGCAGCACCAGTTCGGGGCGGGCGGGCCGCGGTTTGCGGTTCACCAGATCTATCGGTACCCCACCCGTGGACATCGATCTGCGCAGCGTCTTGCGCAGATCGATCTCGCCGCGCCGGGCATGCCGGCGCCGCGCCGCCAGCCGCGATGCCAGGATCCGCGCCAGCCGCTGAGTGCTGCGCTTCAGTTCGGCCAGCTCGGCCTGAGAGGCACGCAGGAAATCCACTTCCTCGGCCTGCCGTGGAACTCCGTAGGAGGCGACCCGCTCCTTGCCGATTCGTTCGGCCACCCGGCGCCGGGTCTCGGCCTCCACCGTGCGCCGGAATCCGTCGATCCGGGTGCGGGCGGCGCGGCGCGCGATCTCGGTCTCGAAATCGCTCATCCCCGGGGTGGCCATCGCGGCCAGGATCTGGGCGAGCAACGTCTGCGGCTGTACGTCCTTGAGCGCCTGATACGACGAGAAGGACGCCCCTCGCGCCGATTGGGA
Organism: Nocardia sp.; assembly: GCA_013361595.1. Classification (GTDB taxonomy): domain Bacteria; phylum Actinomycetota; class Actinomycetes; order Mycobacteriales; family Mycobacteriaceae; genus Nocardia. Next base: position 2,703 of record JABFXT010000669.1, read on the forward strand.
CTGCCCCATCTGTTCCACCATCTGGGCGGCCATCAGGGCCTGCTGCTGTCCGGACCCTTCGTCGGCGAGCATCTCGGCCAGCATGCGGCGCAGTTCGGGAATATCGACCCGGCCGTCCTCCCGGTACGGGATCTCGATCTCCGCGGCAGCGGAACGTTCGCCCAGCGCGACCGGGAACCACAGGTCGAACAGCCCGTCGTAGGTGCCGCGATGGGTCGTGCGCCGCAGCAGCGCGCAGGCCAGCCCTTCGCGGACCGTTTCCCGATCCATCAGGTCCAGCACCGACAGCACCCGGCCCGCGTCCACCGTCTCCGAGGGCCCGACGGGTATGCCGCGGGCCCGCAGCGCCTCCACGAAACCGACCAGATGCCCCGGCAGACCGTACGGGGCGAGCGGCTGTTCGCCGGCGGCCGTCACGGTCAGGCCGGTTTCAGATCGGCCAGCGCCCGCTGATGGTCGCTGCGGTGTTTGAGCACGACACCGAGGGTTTCGCGGACCGTGGCGTCGTCGAGTTGGGTATGCCCCAGGGCGAGCAGAGTGCGGGCCCAGTCGATCGATTCGGCGACCGAGGGCAGTTTCTTCAGCTGCATCCCGCGCAGCACGTGCACGATCCGGACCAGCTGGGTGGCGACCGCCTGCGGGAGCTCGGGCACCCGGCTGGCCAGGATCCGCCGCTCCAGATCCTCGTCCGGGAAGTCCAGATGCAGGTAGAGGCAGCGGCGTTTGAGTGCCTCGGACAGCTCACGGGTGGCGTTGGAGGTGAGCACCACGAACGGTGTGCGGCTGGCGGTGATGGTGCCCAGCTCCGGTACGGTCACCGCGAAATCGCTCAGCACCTCCAGCAGCAGCCCTTCGATCTCGACATCGGCCTTGTCGGTCTCGTCGATGAGCAGCACCGTCGGCTCGGTACGCCGGATCGCGGTGAGCAACGGCCGGGACAGGAGGAATTCCTCGCTGAACACATCGGCCTGGGTCTCGGCCCAGTCGTTCTCGCTGGAGGCCTGGATCCGCAGGATCTGCTTCGCGTGGTTCCACTCGTAGAGTGCCCGTGACTCGTCCACGCCTTCGTAGCACTGCAAGCGCACCAGCTCGGCGCCCGCCGTCTGGGCCACGGCCCGCGCGAGTTCGGTTTTCCCGACCCCGGCCGGCCCCTCGATCAACAGCGGCTTACCGAGCCGATCGGCCAGGAAGACCGAGGTCGCGGTGGCTTTATCGGCCAGGTAGCCGGTCTCGGCGAGGCGGCGCACCACATCGTCCACCGATGCGAAGATCGGCTCCTGAACCGGCGTGGTGGGGGAACTCGCGGGCTCCATGGGCCGTCCTTCCGTCGAACTCTCGCCACCCACGCTACCGGGCCGGTATGCGGCCGGCCTTGTCCCCCGGGGCCGAAAGCGCCGGTACAACGCAGAGCTGTGCGCCGGATGGTCTGTCTGCGCGGCCGGCGCAGGTTGTGATCTATCCGGGCTCACCTCTCCGGGCACCGCCGACTGCCGGAATGGGACACCACACGACGCGACGGCCCTGTCACCCTCCGGACGTCGGCGCGCGGGCCGGTAGCGAGAGTCGCCAGCCGCGGCCGAGTGCCCGCTCTACCGGCCGGGTCGGACGATGACCGCCGCGCGGCGGTACCAGAACTCGGCGTTGTTTCCTTCGTTGCCGGTGTAGCCCTCGACTGCCACCGCGAACGGCTCCAGCGTCGACGGGAGTTCACCCGTGCACAACTCTTCCTCCCGGATCTCCGCCACGTCGGGCGGGCCGGCTGCACCCGACCGGTCGATCAGCCATGTCGAGGTGATGCTCGACGAGCGCAGCTCCTCGAGATCACTCGAATCCGGGGCCAGCGGGATCTCGCGGCGCACCGGATGGCTCGCGGGATCATCGGGCTCACACTCCAGCATCTCACCGTCTTCGTCGTAGTCCGCCTCGACGTATTCGATGCATTTCCACCCGTCCTCGACACGCTCCCAGCGCTCCCGCTGGGTCATCGACCACAGGGTGTATTCCTCCTTGTAGCATTCGTTGACCTCGGTGAGCGCCAGCAGCGTGTCACATTCCGCGCTATCGGCCGCCGCGAGCATCATCCCGGTACGGGCGGCATCACTACCCTTGAGCCGATCCCACCCGAACCCGTGCCGGGAATACTGGTGATCCAGCGGGTAGACGAGCTGACGGGGTACACGGTGCGCCGGCTCCTGGCGGGAAGGCCAGATCGGCAATTCCACCGGTGTGGTGAAATGCGCACGTAACTGCTCGGCCAGCACCGGAACCGACGGATGGGCGGCGAAATCGGCCGAGGCCGGACCGATACGCCCCCGCGCGACCAGATTGTAGGTGAGCGTGACCCGGAAACCGTCGGTCACCGGAAACACCTCGTGCTCACAGTCGCTGTAGAACGCGACGAAGGACAACTGCTCCGGCGACCCCCGATCGGTGACGGCTGCACCCTGCTGCTCGATCACCAGCTCCCCACCGGAGAAAACCGACGGTAGCGTCACCACCAGCGTGCCGATCATGTCATCGGCTTTCTCCGAATCCTGATGGCACCGGAAGAACTGCCCCGGCTCGTACACCAGCATCGAATGCAACTCCGCCGACAATGTGCAGTTCGGCGGCAGTCCCAGATCGGCCCGAAGTGTGTCCACCATGGGCAGCAACGTCTCCCGCCAGCGCGGCTCGCCGATCGTGACCAGTTCCCGCGGAACCTCCCACGTGTCACGCACCTTCCGGTCCAGCAGAGTCTGCTCGCGCCGGCCGTACCGCGCCGGCCGCGCGACCTCGCACAACTGCCGTGCCTGCGCCGGTGTCACCGGCAACGCGATCGGCCCCACTCCCTGCACCTCGAGCCGCAAGTTCTCGGCCCAGCCCGTCCGGCACGCGGCGAACGAACCCGCCGCCGGCACCGCACCCAGGAGATCACCGATGATCCGTAAAGTCTTGTCCGTCATACATTCTCCGATATTCGGGAACATTCGCGGGCATCCTCGCAGGGCACACCGACATCTCCGCCTGGACCCACCGCCTGCATTCGCCGGTTTCGGACGTCGGTGGAGACCCGCGGGCATACCGTTCGGGAACCGCCGAAAGTGATCGGCACACCGCGACTTTCGCGCAGGCCCGACTCGCTGCCCTAGCCACAACGGTCACGCTTTCTCGCGCACCGGGCCCAGCAGCTGTTCGAATCCGTAGAAGCGAGTGGCGGTTTCGATGATCTCTATCGCGGCGAACCGTTTCACCGAGAAACCGCGATGCTCATGGCGTTCGCTGCCAGGTATCGGCCCGTCCGCCCTGGTGAGGGCCGCGCGGTCACGGTCGCACGGCACCGCCGGACCGGAAACCGCGGGCAAGATACCGAGACCGGACAGCCTCTGGTATCACCGCTCCCCGCCCACCGGATCCGCATGGCATGGCGATGTGTGACCGGCCGGTAGTGGCACGGGCCAGCCGAGTCGGTCGATGTGGTGATCGCCGACCGCGCGATGGTGCCCGGAACCCGCACGGTCGGCGGGCAGCGCGGATTACACAGGTCGGATCTGGCCCGAACCTCGCACCACCCACTTCGAGGAGGTGAGTTCCGGCAAACCCATCGGACCGCGGGCGTGCAATTTCTGGGTGGAGATGCCGATCTCGGCGCCGAAACCGAACTGCTCGCCGTCGGTGAAGGCGGTGGAGGCGTTCACCATGACCGCCGCCGCGTCTACCCGGCGCGAGAATTCGTCGGCCGCGGCCAGTTCACCGGTGACGATGGCCTCGGTGTGCCCGGTGCCCCAGGTGTTGATGTGCTCGATCGCGGTATCCAGATCGTCGACCACCTTCACCGCGATATCGAGGGTCAGGTACTCCTCGCCCCAGTCCTTGTCGGTGGCGGGGACCATTCCGTCGAGGTCACCGTGCAGGGTGACGCCTTTGTCGGCGAGCGCTTTGCTCAGCCGCGGCAGCGCCGTCTCGGCGATGGCGGCGTCGATCAGCACTGTCTCGGCCGCATTGCACACGCTGGGCCGACGGGTCTTGGCGTTGATCAAGATCTCTTCGGCCATATCCAGGTCGGCGCCGGAGTGCACGTAGACATGGCAGTTGCCGGTGCCCGTCTCGATCGTGGGGACCTGGGCGTCGCGCACCACGGCGTTGATCAGGCCCGCACCGCCGCGCGGGATGACCACATCCACCAGACCGCGCGCCTGGATCAGATGGGTCACGCTGGACCGATCCGAGCTCGGCAGCAACTGTACCGCGTCGGCCGGGATGCCGACCCCGGTCAGCGCATCCCGCAGCACCGCCACAAGCGCGGCGTTCGATCGCGCCGCCGACGACGACCCGCGCAGCAGCGCCGCGTTACCCGACTTCAGCGCCAGCCCGAACGCGTCGACGGTGACATTCGGCCGCGCCTCGTAGACCATGCCGACGACGCCGAGGGGGACCCGGATCTGGCGGATCTCGAGTCCGTTCGGCAGCGTCGACCCGCGTTCCACGACGCCCACCGGATCCGGCAGCCCGGCCACCTGGCGCAGGCCCGAGGCGATGCCGTCGATCCGGTCCTTGGTCAGCCGCAGCCGGTCCAGCAGGGAGTCCTCGGTGCCGGCCGCTTTCGCCGCGACCAGATCTTCGCCGTTGGCTTCCAGCACGGTGTCGGCGGTGGCGAGCAGCGCGTCCGCGGCTGCGTGCAGCGCCTCGTTCTTCCGGTCGGTGGTGAGTTGCGCGAGCACCCGGGAAGCGACCCGGGCCCGGCGGGCGGCGTCGTGCACGGCCGCGCGCATATCGAACTCAGCGGTGGTCTCTACCGTCATGCCGTACAGCCTACGCACCGCCGAAAATCGCTTCTACCGGCGCTCACCGCGCTAGGTTCGCTGCGTGACCACTCCCCTGATCGCCGTACTCGGCAGTATCAACATGGATCTGGTAGCCACCACCGATCGCCGTCCCGATCCCGGCGAGACGGTGCTGGGCCGCGGTTTCACCATGGTTCCCGGCGGTAAGGGCGCCAATCAGGCGATCGCGGCGAGCCGCGCCGGTGGCCGGGTGTTGTTCCTGGGCGCGATCGGCGACGATGTGTTCGCCCCGCGCCTGCGGGCGGTTCTGGCCGATGCCGGGGTCGATACCACCGGGTTGCGCACGATCGAGGGGCCCAGCGGGATCGCCGCGATCGTGGTCGACGCCGCCGGTGAGAACTCGATCATCGTGGTCGGCGGCGCCAATACCGGGTTGATCGGCCTGAGCGCCGGGGATCGCGCCGCGATCGCTGCCGCCGATATCCTGCTGTGTCAGCTCGAGGTCCCGATTCCGACCATCGCGGAAGCGGTGACGCACGCCCGGGCCAACCACACCACTGTCATCATGAATCCATCACCGGCGCAGCATCTTTCCGCGGAATTGTGGAGCGGGGTGGATGTCGCCATCGTGAACCGTGGCGAGGCCGGGGAGCTGGGCTCCGCCCTCGACGGGGTACCGCATGTGGTGGTCACGCTCGGTGCGGACGGCGCCCGGCATCGAGGCCCGGACGGTGTGGAGACCACGGTCACCGGGCCCGCCGTCGAGGTCGTCGACACCACCGGCGCGGGCGATACCTTTGCCGGCGCGCTGGCTGTGCGCTGGTCGCGGGGACCGGCCGCGGCGATGCGTTTCGCCTGCGCCGCCGGCGCGCTGGCCACCACGACGCTCGGCGCCAGCGCCGCCATTCCGGCGCGCGCCGAGATCGAGACCGCGCTGGCGACCGGCTCCCGCGGCACACACGATTGAGGTGCGCCGCATGGGCGAGTCCACCGGGATGCGCGGCGCGGGCGATTCCACCCGAGCATCCCCGTTCGATATCGCCTGCGCTACGGCCCGATTCCCGGCGCCTGCCGTCCGCGTTCCGGGTATTTCCACCCGGAATAATTCGAATGCCTTCCCCGGCCCGGCGGCCTACCGTTGATTACGGCGGCGGATATCGGTCCGCCCCGAATGGAAGGATCGCCAGAATGTTTCCCGTCGAGCTGTCCGGTACCCGGGCACGGACGTTGATGTGGGCCCATGAGCACGATATCGATGCGGCGGCACTGCAACAGCTGCGCAATATCGCCCGGCTGGAATGGGTCCACGGCGTCCGGGTCATGCCGGATGTGCACCTCGGGAAAGGCGCCACGGTCGGTTCGGTGATCGCCATGCGCGATGCCGTCGCGCCGGCCGCGGTCGGGGTGGATATCGGCTGCGGCATGGAAAGTGTCCGTACCGACCTGACCGCCGCCGATCTGCCCGACGATCTGCGCACCGTGCGGTCGGCCATCGAGGCGGCGGTGCCGGTCGGTTTCGCCGCCCACCAGCACGCCGTCTCGGTGAACAAGCTGGCACCGGGGCCGTCCGGGGTGGCCACCGCGACCCTGCGCACCGGCTGGGACCGGTTCTGGTCCGCCTTCGGCGATCTCGACGAGGCGGTGGCACCGCGGGAATCCAAGGCGCACAAGCAGATGGGTTCCCTCGGCGGCGGCAACCATTTCATCGAGATATGCCTGGACCAGGACGATCAGGTATGGATTCTGTTGCATTCGGGCAGCCGTAATATCGGCAAGGAAATCGCCGAGCGGCATATGGCGGTGGCCCGCGCGCTACCGCACAACCGGAATCTGGTCGATCGTGATCTGGCGGTGTTCCTGGCGAATACGCCGGAAATGGCGGCTTACCGGCACGACCTGAACTGGGCCCAGGAGTACGCGGCCCGTAACCGCGCGGTCATGCTGGCACTCGTGTGCCAGGCGGTACGGGAGCAGTTCCCGACCCGGGAAGTGCGATTCGATACGCCGATCAGCTGCCACCACAACTATGTGGCCGAGGAGACGATCGACGGTGCGCCCATGCTGGTGACCCGAAAGGGCGCGGTCCGGGCGGGCGCGGGCGATATGGCGCTCATTCCGGGCTCGATGGGCACTCGTTCCTATGTGGTGCGCGGTAAGGGCAATCCGGATTCGTTCCGGTCCGCCTCGCACGGTGCGGGCCGCCGGATGAGTCGTAACGCGGCCAAACGGCAGTTCAGCGTGGCGGATCTGATCGCGCAGACCGAGGGTGTGGAGTCGCGTAAGGACGCGGGTGTGGTGGACGAGATTCCGGCCGCGTACAAGAACATCGACGACGTGATCGATGCCCAGCGCGATCTGGTCGATGTGGTGGCGACGCTGTGTCAGGTGCTGTGTGTGAAGGGCTGAGGAGCGCTCGGGTCTCCCCCGGCCGGTGTGGATATCGCGAGCGCCCGGCCGGTCACCGCGCCGTTGGCGGCGATACCGAGTGCCACCGGCGTGATCACCATCGCGAGGAGTGACAGCCCTGCCGAGCGCCGCCACCGGGCCGGATCGGCTGTCCGCCGCCCCGGATCCGGTGGCTGTTCGACTCCAGTGGTCATACGTCTCCTCCGGGTCGTTCGACGGCTGCGGCGGGGCGCCGATGCACCATCCTTCGCATACCGAGGTTCATCGACCAGTACGCCGGTGAGCGGACGCCATCGTCAACCGGTGGCGAACAGTCGGCCGACAACACGCGCCGTCCGCGATCTCCGCTCGCTACTGTCCGGCCCGTTTGCCGTACTGAATTCGGGCGACGAGTCCGCCGGAACCCGTGGCCAGAGCACTGCTCGAACTTGCCATTGACTAGTTATCAGTCGATGCATACTCTTAGCGTTGTTATCAGTCGATAACAACAAAACGCCCGGCGCCGCGGCCGGACACGACTCCCGCTTCGGAGGATCCCCATGTTCGACACCCTGATGCTGTTCGTGATCCCGACGCTGGTGCTGCGCCTACTCGGCCTGATCGGCGTCCGCCGGTTCGCCACCTGGCAGGTGAGCGCCGCTCACGGACTGGCCTTCCTCTTCACCATGACCGGCATCGCGCATTTCGCGCCCGATTCGGTCACCGTGATGCCCAGCCACGACGATCTGGTGGCCATGGTCCCGTCGTTCGTCCCGTTCGCGGACTTCGCCGTGTACGCCACCGGCGTCCTGGAACTGGCCGGCGCCGTGGGTCTGGTGGTGACGGGCACCCGCCGCTGGGCCGGACTCGGGCTCGCAGCGCTACTGGTGATCATGATCCCGGCCAATATCCACGCGGCACTGAACGATATTCCGCTCAACGGCGACGCCGCCACACCACTGTGGTTCCGGATCCCCGAGCAGATCGGGTACTTCGCGCTCGCTCTGTGGGCCGGCGGGCTACTGCCCGTATCCCGGCGGGACCGCGAACCCGCGGCACCCGCGGTGGCGGCCGCGCGCTGAAGCCACGGTGGGTCGGTCCCGTCCGGTCCGGACTCCGGGTACAACGGGACCGACCCACCGAGTGTTCAGCCCTGCTGCGTCGGCACCAGGATCAATTCGGCCACATTGAGCCGGGCGGGCACCGAGGTCGCGAAGGCGACGGCTTCGGCGATATCCCCCGGCTCCAGAATCGTCATCTCGCTCCGCCAGCGCGCCAGCTGGGCCTGCTGCTCCGTCCCGCGCATACCCGCACCGAGTTCCGTCGCCACGAAACCGGGTTCGACATTCTTCACCCGCACCCCGCGCGGTCCGAATTCGGCGCGCAGGTTACGGGTCAGATGCGCCACCGCGGCCTTGGTGGCGGCGTACACCGCGTATTCGGGGAACACCGCATGCCCACCGACCGAACCCACCAGCACCAGATCGGCGGGCCGGCCTTCGCGACCGGCCGCCAGCAGATCGTCGACGAACGCCCGGGCGGTGTAGAGGAGCCCGGTCACATTCGTCCCGACCATCTGATCCCATTCGCCGGCGTCGGCGGATTCGAAAGGCGCGCCCAGCATCACCCCCGCGTTCGCCACCACCAGATCGACCGGGCCCAGGGCCGCACGCACTGTCGCTGCCGCGTCGCGCACGGAATCCCGGTCGGCCACGTCGGCTACCACCGCGACCGCGCCGATCTCGGCGGCCAGTTCCTCGATACGTTCCTTACGACGCCCCAGCACCGCCACCCGGGCACCGTCGGCCGCCAGCCGGCGCGCCGTCGCAGCGCCGATCCCGCTGGAAGCTCCCGTGACCACGGCGACTCGGCAGTTCAGTTTCTC
>JABFXT010000021.1 GCA_013361595.1 Nocardia sp.
GCTGGAATGGCGGACCGTCCGCAAGAACATCCTGCTGCAGGCCGAGATGCGCGGTATGAACAAACGAACGGCCGCGGCCGAATGCGACCGTCTCATCGAGATGACCGGACTCGGCGGATTCGAGAACGCCCTGCCGCACGAACTCTCCGGCGGTATGCAGCAGCGGGTTTCGCTGTGCCGGGCCCTGCTGCACGAACCGGAAGTGCTGCTGATGGACGAGCCGTTCGGCGCACTCGACGCGCTCACCAGGGAGCGGATGAATGTCGAGCTGCACCGGATCTGGCGGGAGACCGGCACCACCGTTCTGCTGGTCACCCATTCGGTGGCCGAGGCCGTATACCTCGCCAACCGGGTGGTCGTGATGAGTCCGCGGCCGGGCAGGATCATCGAGAAGCTCGAGGTCGACCTGCCCGCGCACCGGGATTACGCCACGACGATGGAGACACCGGAGTTCATCCGGGTCGCCAATCGGGTACGGGATCTGCTCGGCTCGGTAGCGCACGCGGACTGACACCCGTCCTCACCCTTCGCACCGAGAGGAGTCGACCGCGTGCGGGTTCTGGTCGCCCCGGACAAGTTCAAAGGAAGCCTCGCCGCGGCCGAGGTGGCCGACCGGCTGGTGGCGGGCTTGGCGGCCGCGGGGGTCGCCGGCGACGGGTTGCCGCTGGCCGACGGTGGTGACGGGAGCGTCGACGCCGCGGTGGCGGCCGGTTTCGCACCGCATCGGGTGGCGGTGACCGGGGCGGCGGGCGATCCGAGATACGGGCGGATCGCCGTCGGGGGCGGTGCGGCGGTGGTCGAGGTCGCCGATACCTGCGGCCTCGCCACCCTGCCGAAGGGCCGCACGCTCCCGCTGGATGCGAGCAGTCTCGGTGTGGGACAGGCCGCCTCGCAAGCGCTGCGGTACCGGCCGCGCCGATTGGTGTTCGCCCTCGGCGGCAGTGCCAGTACGGACGGCGGGATGGGACTGCTCGCGGCGCTCGGCTTCGGCTTCGCCGATGCGACCGGAAAACCGCTGCGGCCGTGCGGACGGAGCCTGGGGGATGTCCACACGGTCGACTCGTCGCGGGCGGTGCGGACGACCGGGGTGGAGATCGTGATCGCCGGCGATGTCTCCAACCCGTTGACCGGGCCCGATGGTGCGGCGGCGGTATACGGGCCGCAGAAAGGGGCGACCGGTGCCGAGGTCGATTTCCTCGACGCCGGTTTGCACAACCTCGTCCGGGCGTTCGTCCGCAGCGGCCATCCGGATGCGCCGGCGGCCGCGGCGGCGGCCGGAGCGGGCAGCGCGGGCGGAATCGGCTTCGCCGCTCTCCTGCTCGGCGGCACCATGGTGTCGGGCGCCGAGTACTTTCTGGACCTGCTGGACTTCGACCGGCACCTGGCCCGTGCCGGGCTCGTGGTCACCGGGGAGGGAAGTATCGATCGGCAGACCGTGAACGGCAAACTGCCCGCGGTGGTGGCTCGCCGGTCCCATCCCGTTCCCGTCGTCGCGGTCGGCGGCCGGAACACCCTGGCCCCGGACGAGCAGGGTCCGGCGGGATTCACCGATATCTACTCGCTCGGCGACTACACCGACCGGGATACGGCCGGCGACCCCGAACTGACCCGGCAGTTGCTGGTCCGGATCGGCCGGGAGATCGGCCGTCGGGTGACAGTCGCGGCGCCGTGAACACGCACTCACCCGCCGGGCGACCGCGGTGAACCGCCCGTACCGGACGGTCCTGTGGACCCGGCCGCACCGCTACCTTCCTTCGGAGGTAGCCGCGGAGCGGCCGAGCGGCCCACGATGGTTCGTATGAGCAATGTAGCGAGCTACTCGTCGGGTATTTCCGAGGTGCCGTTGTCGGGGGATACGATCGGTGCGAATTTCGACCGTACTGTCGCGCTGTTCGGGGATCACGAAGCGCTGGTGGAGTGCGCGACGGGTCGGCGGTGGACATACACCGAACTCGCCGCGGCGGTGGATTCGCTGGCATCGGGTCTGCTGGAGCTGGGGATCCGGGCCGGGGACCGGGTCGGCATCTGGGCACCGAACTGTGCGGAGTGGGTGTTCACCCAATACGCGACGGCGAAAATCGGCGCGATCCTGGTGAACATCAATCCGGCCTATCGGACGTCCGAGCTGGAATTCGTGGTGAACCGGGCAGGGGTGCGCCTGCTGGTGGCGGCGCGCCGGTTCAAGACCTCCGATTACGCCGCCATGATCGAAGAGGTACGAGCCGGGTGTCCCCGGTTGGAGCAGGTGGCGATCATCGGCGACCCGGTGTGGAATTCCCTGTCGGAAACCGGGAGAACCCTCGACCCGGCCGCGCTGCGGGGGACCGAACTCTCGGCCGACGACCCGATCAACATCCAGTACACCTCGGGCACCACCGGGTTCCCCAAGGGCGCGACACTGTCGCACCACAATATTCTGAACAACGGCTTTCTGGTCGGAGAGCTGTGCCGTTACACCGAAGCCGACCGGATCTGCATCCCGGTGCCCTTCTACCACTGCTTCGGAATGGTCATGGGCAATCTGGCCGCCACCAGCCACGGTGCCTGCATGGTGATTCCGGCACCGGGTTTCGAGGTGGAGGCCACTCTGGCGGCGGTGGCGCGGGAACGGTGTACTTCCCTGTACGGGGTGCCGACGATGTTCATCGCCGAACTCGCCCATCCGGACTTCGATCGATACGACCTCTCGTCGCTGCGGACCGGGATCATGGCGGGATCGTCATGTCCGGTGGAGGTGATGAAGCAGGTCATCGAGCGGATGGGGATGGCCGGGGTGTCGATCTGTTACGGGATGACCGAAACGTCCCCGGTATCCACCCAGACCCGCGCCGATGATTCGATCGAGCGGCGAGTGGCCACGGTGGGACAGGTGGGGCCGCACCTGGAGATCAAGGTCGTCGACCCGGAGACGGGTTCGACAGTGCCGCGGGGCGTACCGGGGGAGCTGTGTACGCGCGGTTACTCGGTCATGCTGGGTTATTGGGAGCAGCCGGACAAGACGGCGGAGGTGATCGACCGGGCGCGATGGATGCACACCGGGGATCTGGCGGTCATGGACGACGAGGGCTATGTGACCATCACCGGCCGCATCAAGGACATGGTGATCAGAGGCGGGGAGAATATCTATCCGCGCGAAATCGAAGAGTATCTCTACACCCATCCCGATATCCTCGACGCCCAGGTCATCGGGGTCCCCGACGACCGTTACGGGGAAGAACTCATGGTGTGGCTCCGGATGCGGGAGGGCGCCGTCCCGCTCACCGCCGCCTCGCTCCGGGAGTTCTGCGCCGGTGAACTCGCCCATTACAAGATCCCGCGCTATGTGCATATCGTCGACGATTTCCCGATGACCGTCACCGGGAAGATCCGCAAAGTCGAAATGCGCGAACAAGCTCTCGTGCTGCTGGGCGTGGAACGTCCACCCGCGACGTCCGACTAGCTTCTGCCCTCGGTACCGGCCGGCACGGTCCGGCATTTCACCCCCGTTCGGGGGTGGGAGCTGGATCACACCGACTCTAGGCTGGCTCGAACGAGTCGGCC
>JABFXT010000686.1 GCA_013361595.1 Nocardia sp.
CCTACGACGAGTTGGCCGGGGTGGTGGGCGAGGTGCACAGCGGCACCGAGCTGACCTACGAATCCCGGACCTTCCGGTACGGGCGTGCCGACGGTCCCGCCGCGGTCGTCGAGATCGTGGCGGCCGGAGCGGTGGGCGCGGCGATCGTACTGGTCCCGGAGGTCACCGGCGAGGCGCTCGGCGACGAATGGGTCACACACCTGTGGATCGACCGGGCGGGCCTGGACGCGCTGGATCCCGGCGTTCTCGAGGATCTGCTCGCGCTCGTCGTGGAGGAGAACGGACAGCCCGACGGCGCATGGGCCGAGGTGGAGCAGGTGCTCGACCTCGCCGCACTGCTGGACTGAACGGTCCGGGGACCGGCCTGCCGGTCCCCGGACCACCGGCCCCGGCGCGGCCGGGCGCGGATCCGTGCCCCCGGGTGATGGCATCCTCGGTGGTAACAGTTGGGCGTCTCCGGCCCATGTAATGATGGACGACGGCGAGTCCGGCGGCGATCGATCGTGCCCGGGCGAGGTACCGCCCCAGCAGGTCGGTAGCGGTTTGCCGGTGGCGGGTGTACCGCCGTCGGAAGCGAACGAGGCAGGCAAGGCAGGTTGATGGGTTCGGTTGTCGGTGAGCAGTGTGACCACCACCAGGAAGTGATGCAGGCATGACCCGTACGGCGCGCACACGACCCACCCGGAACCGGCGGCCTCGGGGCACCACCCTGCCGCAGCTCATGGCGACGGCGGTCGAGACCAACCCGTCGGGTATCGCCGTCAGTTACGCGGACGCCACCGGTAACCTCGGCCGGCTCACCTACGCCGAACTGGACGAACGCTCCAACCGGCTGGCCCGGTTGCTCATCGCCCGCGGGATCGGACCCGAGGATCTGGTGGCGATCGGAATCACCCGCTCGATCGAGTCGGTGGTGGCGATCTGGGCGGTGGCCAAGACCGGAGCCGGCTACGTCCCGGTCGATCCGACCTATCCGGTGGACCGGGTCGCGCATATGGTCACCGATTCCGGGGCCGTTCTCGGCCTCACCGTGACGGAATCGGCCGCCGGTCTGCCCGATCGGGTGGAGTGGCTGGCCATCGACAGTGCCGAGACCGCGGCCGGGCTGGAACAGTACCCGGCCGAACCGGTTTCCTTCGACGAGCGGCTGCGGCCGTTGCGCGCCGAACACCCGGCCTATGTCATCTACACCTCGGGTTCTACCGGTACGCCCAAGGGCGTGGTGGTCACCCAGGCCGGTCTGGCCGGATTCTGCGCGGAGCAGAAGGAGCGCTACCGGGTCGATACGACCGCTCGGACGCTGCATTTCGCCTCACCGTCCTTCGACGCCTCGGTGCTGGAACTGCTGCTGGCGATCGGGGGCGCCGCGACCATGGTCGTGGTCGCGACCACCGTGTACGGCGGCGACGAACTGGCGGGCCTGCTGCGCAGCGAAGGGGTGACCCATGCCTTCGTCACCCCGGCCGCCCTGGCCTCCGTCGATCCGTCCGGCCTGGACGAGCTGCGCGTCGTGATCACCGGCGGTGAGGCCTGCCCGCCGGATCTGGTGCGTCGCTGGGCCGGCGCCTCGGCGAACGGGAACCCGCGCGAATTCTTCAATGCCTACGGTCCCACCGAGGCGACCGTCGCGGTCAATATCAGCGACCCCATGCGACCGGACGCCCCGGTCAGCATCGGTGCCCCGATCCGCGGTGTCACCGAATACGTCCTGGACGAACGGCTGGCACCGCTGCCCACCGGGGTGACCGGCGAACTCTATGTCAGCGGCGCCCAATTGGCGCGGGGCTACCGCGAACTGCCGGGGACGACCGCGCAGCGATTCGTCGCGCATCCGTTCACCGACGACGGCTCCCGCCTCTACCGCACCGGCGATCTGGTGCGCTGGCTCGCCGATGGATCGCTGGAGTACCTGGGTCGCAACGATTTCCAGGTCAAGATCCGTGGTTTCCGGATCGAGCTCGGTGAGATCGACGCGGTACTGGGCGGGCACGAATCGATCGATTTCTCCGTCACCGTCGGCTACGAGCCGCCCAGCGGTGCCACGGTATTGGCCAGCTATGTGCATCCGGCCGACGGTGCCGATGTCGATACCGACGAATTGCTCACCCTGGCGGCGAATCGCCTGCCCGCGTACATGGTTCCGGCGAGTATCACCGTGCTGGACACGATCCCGCTGACGCCCGGCGGCAAAGTCGATCGCCGCCGGCTGCCGCAACCGCAGCTGCGTACCAAGGAATACCGGGCGCCGGAGACTCCGCTGGAGAAACAGGTCGCGGCGGTCTTCGCCGATCTGCTCGACCCCGCCGATCCGGTCGGTGCCGACGACGATTTCTTCGACCTCGGTGGTAACTCGCTGATCGCCGCCCAGGTGGCGGGCCGGTTGGGCGCCACCGTGGATGCCCGCATCCCGGCCCGCGTGCTGTTCGAGGCGTCCACGGTGGCCGAGTTCGCCCAGAAGCTGGCCGAACTCAGCGGATCGGGTGGCCGCGCGCCGCTGGTCGCCCGCCCCCGCCCGGACCGGGTACCGCTGTCGCTGGCACAGCAGCGCATGTGGTTCCTGAACCGCTTCGACGGAGCGTCGGCGGCCTACCATATTCCGCTGGCTATCCGGCTGTCCGGCGCCTTGGATGTGGACGCGTTGCGGGCGGCGGTCGCGGATCTGGTGGCGCGGCACGAAGTCCTGCGCACGGTGTATCCGGAAACCGAATCGGGTCCGGTACAGGTGGTGCTCCCGGTCGGGGAGGCCGCGCCGCGGTTGCAGGTGCGGTCGGTGGCCGCCGCGGATGTGGTGGCGGTCGTCTCGGATATGGTGTCGACGGGATTCGATGTGACGGCCGAAGTGCCGCTGCGGGTCACGCTGCTCCGGCTGGCGGACGCCGCCGACGAATTCGTACTCGCGATGGTGGTCCACCACATCTCCGCCGACGGCGCCTCGGTCGGGCCGCTGACCCGGGATCTGATGACCGCCTACGCCGCGCGGGCGGCCGGTTCGGCGCCCGGCTGGGAGCCGCTGTCGGTCCAGTACGCCGACTACAGCGTCTGGCAGCGCGAACTGCTCGGCGACGAGAGCGATCCGGATTCGCTGGCCGCCGAGCAGATCGGGTACTGGAAGTCGGCGCTGGAGGAGCTGCCCGACCAGCTGGATCTGCCCGCGGACCGGCCGCGACCGGCGGTCCAGTCGGTCGTCGGCGGCCGGGTGAGCGTCGGTATCGATGCCGAGACCCACTCCGGATTGCTGCGGATCGCCCAGCAGCACAACGCGACCCTGTTCTTGGTCGTGCATTCCGCGCTGGCCGTGCTGCTGTCGCGCCTGTCCGGTACCGACGACATCGCGGTGGGCAGCCCGGTGGCCGGTCGTGGTGAGCAGGCGCTCGACGATCTGGTCGGGATGTTCGTCAACACCCTGGTGTTGCGCACCCTGGTGGATCGCGGGGAATCCTTCGCCGAGCTGCTCACGCGGCAGCGAGAGGTGGATATCGCGGCGTTCGCCTACGCCGATGTGCCGTTCGAGCGCCTGGTCGAGGTACTCAACC
>JABFXT010000476.1 GCA_013361595.1 Nocardia sp.
GGTCGCCGGCGGCGAGTTCCACGATGCGGGCCCGACCACGGATTCCGCCTGGCCCGCCGGCACCGCGACACCCGAGGCCGCCTCGATCGCCCTGCTGGGTACCGCGCGCGGTGCGGCCGGCCCACCGGGACTGCCCGAACCGGTTGCCGCGGCTGTCACGGCGCTGCCCGGCGGCGATACCGCCGACCGGCTGCTCGCGACCACCGCACTGGAAATGGCCTGGTCGCGGGCCGGATATCTGCCGCGTCGCGTCGAGGTCACCGGCGAACCGGCCGCGGACGACCCGCGGGCGGTATTGCCCCGCGCGGCAGCCGACCGGCTGGCGCTGCTGATCGGATCCCGGCCCGATCTCCTGCCCGAATGGTTCGCTGCCGCGGCGCCGCACGATTACCGTGCCCCGGATCGGCTCATCGGGCAATTGCTCGAATTCGCCGCGGGCGACAGTGACTTGCGCGAGACGGCGTTACTTCTGGCCGGCGCCCGCGGCCGCTGGCTGGCCGGGCGGATGCCACACTGGCACGATCTGGTCCGCCGCGATACCACCCGACCCGAACCCGAGAACGAGGCCTGGCACCTGGGGCGGCCGCCGGAGCGCCTCCGCTGGCTGGCCGAGTTGCGGCATCGCGACCCGGTGGCCGCACGAGATGCCCTCGAAGCGGCCTGGCCGCGGGAATCGGGCGCGCCCAAGGCCGGACTGCTCGGTGTGCTGGCCGACGGATTGGGCCCCGCGGACGAGAACCTGCTCGACCGCGCGCTCGACGATCGCCGTGGCGATGTGCGCCGCACCGCCGCCGAATTGCTCGCCCGCCTGCCCGGTTCGGCCTTCGCCGCGCGGATGACCGCCCGCGCGGCCGACTGGCTGAAATGCGCGGCGGCCGGCGAGGGTTCCGAGCTGATCGTCGGCATTCCGGAGCAGTTGGACAAGGCCTCGATCCGCGACGGATTCACCGACAGTAGTACGGAGTTCGGGTACCGCTGGAACGGGCAGCCGGATCTGTCCGCGACCAGGCTCCGCAAACTCGTCGCCGGTCTGCCGCTGAGCTACTGGACCGAACAGCTCGGTCCGCCGGTCCTCGCCGTGGCGACGCAGGTGGACGACCGGTTCCGGCAACCGCTGTTCGACGGCTGGATGGACGCGGCGCTCGCCCAGCGCGATACCGAATGGGGCCGGGCCCTGTTCACGGTCGGCATGCCGTCGAACCTGGCGATCCTGCGCCGGCGCGAACTGTTCGCGCTGATCCCGCCGGGTGATCAGCTCGAGCATCTGCTCCGACTGGGATCGGCCTGGTTGTCCGAACTCGAATCCCTGCTGCCCGCGGTGGCCCACCCGTGGCCACCGGAACTGGCCCGGCATCTCCTGCGCCTCTTCGAGGAGCGGGCCCGGACCGCGGCTGCCCGGCGGGGCGCACCGGGGACCTATCCCAGCGCGCACCGTTCGCTGTTGCACACCGCCGCTCTCCATCTACCACCCGAATACGCGGGCGAGGTCACCGCGCTGGCCGGCCGCTGCGAAGCCGACGACTGGGCCGCGGCCCTCGGACTGCTCGCCCACGACCTCCACCAACGATCCGCGATGCTCGAGGAGCTGAAATGACCACCGTCGCCACCGAACCCGCCCCGGCGCTGCTGCGCCCGCACGCCGAAGAGGCCTTCGCCGACGAACTGCGCGCCCTCGGCGCCGCGGACGATCGGCCGCGGCCGCCGTCGTGGACGATGTCGCCGTGGGCGGTGGTGACCTATCTGCTGGGCGGCACCCTCGCCGACGGCACCGTCATCACGCCGAAGTACGTGGGGCCGCGCCGCCTCATGGAGGTCGCGGTCGCGACCCTGGCCACCGATCGCGCCCTGCTGCTGCTCGGCGTGCCCGGTACCGCGAAGACCTGGGTGTCCGAACATCTCGCGGCGGCCATCAGCGGATCGTCGACCCTGCTGGTCCAGGGCACGTCGGGCACCGCCGAGGAGGCGATCCGGTACGGCTGGAACTACGCCCGGCTGCTGGCGGAGGGCCCGAGCGATGCCGCGCTGGTGCCCTCACCGATCCTCAACGCCATGCGCACCGGTGCGATCGCCCGGCTCGAGGAACTCACCCGGATCCCCTCGGATGTGCAGGACGCCCTGATCACGATCCTGTCCGAGAAGACCCTGCCGGTGCCCGAACTCGGCATGGAAGTGCAGGCCGCCAAGGGTTTCAATATCATCGCGACCGCCAACGACCGGGACCGCGGTGTGAACGAACTGTCCTCGGCGTTGCGCCGCCGGTTCAACACCGTGGTGCTCCCGCTGCCCGGCAGTGAGGCCGAGGAGATCGATATCGTCACCCGCCGGGTAGAGCAGCTGGGTTCCGCCCTCGAACTCCCCGAGGTCCCGGCCGCCGCCGAAGAGGTGCGGCGGGTGGTGCGGATCTTCCGGGAACTGCGCGCGGGCATCACCGCCGACGGCCGCACCAAACTGAAATCCCCGTCCGGCACGCTCTCTACCGCCGAGGCCATTTCGGTGATCACCAACGGGATGGCGCTGTCCGCGCATTTCGGTGACGGGGTATTGCGGGCCGGCGATATCGCGGGCGCGGTGGTCGGTTCGGTGATCAAGGATCCGGTGGCCGATTCGGTCGTGTGGACCGAGTATCTCGAGGCCGTTGTGCGCGAGCGCCGGGAATGGTCCGATTTCTACCGCGCCTGCCGGGAGATCAACGGATGAGCCCGGCGGAGGCGGGTGAACCCGGGCAGACCAGGGTCTACGGAATCCGGCATCACGGTCCAGGTTCCGCGCGGTCGCTTCGGTCGGCGCTGGCGGAGTTCCGGCCCGACACTGTGCTCATCGAGGGTCCGGCGGACGCGGACCCCCTGGTGATCCATACGGCTGCCGCGTCGATGGCGCCGCCGGTCGCGCTGCTCGGCTATATCGCCGACGAACCGGCGCGTGCGGCCTTCTGGCCCTACGCGGTGTTCTCCCCGGAGTGGCAGGCACTGCGCTACGCGGTCGACAACGAGGTGCCGGTCCGGTTCTGCGATCTGCCCGCCGCGCAGGTGCTGGCAGTGGACGACCGGTCCGGCGGTCGCGACGCGCTCGCCGAACTGGCGGCCGCGGGCGGCTACGACGATGCCGAACGCTGGTGGGACGCCGTAGTCGAATCGAGTTCGGACGCCGGGACCTTCGCGGCGATCACCGAGGCCATGGCCGCGCTCCGGGAGACCGCGGTGGTCGAGCCGGAGCCCGCCACCGGCGACCCGGAACCCGCAGCGACAGCGGACGATCCGGCCGGTGGTCTCGGTGGTCTCCCCGCCGCCGCGGTCGACGGCACCGGTGACGCCGACCCGGTGGCACCGGAACCCGAACCGCTGGTACTCGATCGGCACACGTTGATCCGGGAAGCTCATATGCGCCAGGTGCTGCGCAAGGCCCGCAGAGACGGTGCCCGCCGGATCGCCGTGGTCTGCGGCGCGTGGCACGCCCCCGCGCTCCAGGAGCCGCTCGGCCCCGCCGCCGCCGATCTCCGCCTGCTCAAGGGCCTGCCGAAGGTCAAGGCCACCTT
>JABFXT010000882.1 GCA_013361595.1 Nocardia sp.
GTACTCGAAACCAATTTGGACGGCGCGCGGGTACAGATCCACCGCGCCGGTTCGACGGTCTCGATCTTCACCCGCACGCTCGACGATGTCACCGCGCGGCTCCCCGAGGTCGTGGCCGCCACACTCGCGCTGCCCGCCACCGATCTGATCCTGGACGCCGAGGCCATCGCCCTGCGACCGGACGGAAGGCCGCATCGCTTCCAGGTCACCGCCGCCCGGTTCGGCCGCAGGAAGCCGGGGGAACTCGAACCGCTGTCGGTGTTCTTCTTCGACCTGCTCCATCTCGACGGCACCGATCTCCTGGATCTGCCCACCGGCGATCGGCTCGACGCGCTCGACGCGCTCGTCCCCGCCGACCGGCGAGTCGATCGCCTGGTGACCGCCGATACCGATGCGGCACAACAGTTCTTGGAACGAACCCTGGCCGCCGGGCACGAAGGCGTGATGGCCAAGTCACCATCGGCGCCGTACGAGGCCGGCCGCCGCGGCGCCGGCTGGCTCAAGGTCAAACCCGTGCACACCTTGGACCTGGTGGTCCTGGCCGTCGAATGGGGTTCCGGCCGGCGCACCGGCAGCCTCTCCAATATCCATCTGGGTGCCCGCGATCCGGCGACCGGCGGATTCGTGATGCTGGGTAAGACGTTCAAGGGCATGACCGACGAGATACTGAAATGGCAGACCCGGCGGTTCACCGAACTCGCCGAAGGCCCGACCGACGGGTACGTCGTGCGGGTGCGGCCCGAACAGGTCGTCGAGATCGCTTTCGACGGAGTGCAGGGCTCGTCCCGCTATCCCGGTGGCCTGGCCCTCCGGTTCGCCCGCGTGGTGCGATACCGCGACGACAAACCCGCCGCCGAGGCCGATACGGTCGATACCGTTCGCGCGCTGTACGAACGAGGCGGCTGAGCGTGCTGCGGCCGATCGCAACGACCCGATCGCTGTGCTGTCTCGAATCGGTAGCGGGCCGTCTCGATCATATGACATAACCCGGCGATCGGCCCCTGGTCACGTACTCTGAGCGCCTGGCCCCGGTATGACAGAGGATATTTCGGGGAAAGGAAATTCCACGATCTCTTCGGGCGCCGGATCTGTCGACATCGCACCCGAGGACGTGTGCCATGAGATCTCTGTGTGCCGGCGCGGCCGCGTTGCTCGCCATCGTGATATCGCTCAGCGGTCAGGCCGCCGCCCAACCGCCCGTGCCGCCGGGCCTGCCGCTCCCCGGACTACCGGTACTTCCACCACCCACACCCGCGAACGGCACCCTCCTGCCCGATATCCAGCACTGGATAGACCGGGTACTGCCGCCACCACCCATTTCCGCCGCGCCCCAGCCGATCCCGGCGGGACAGGCGGACGATCTGTCACCCGAGCTGGCGGCATTGCGGCAGGCGGTGCTGCCCGCGCCGGTCGGCGACCCGATATTCGATCAGTGGCCGGCGAACCTCGCCGGTTTCGCCCCCGGCGCGGTGCTCGAGGTCCGCGATATCACCAGCTCGGCCGCGCCGTTGGTGGTCGTTCCGATCCAGCGGGCGGTACTGCTCAAATACCGGACCACCGACGCCCATGATCGGCCCTCCTTCGCCACGGCCACCCTGGTGATACCGGCGACCGCTGCCCCGGCACCCGGGGCGCGGCCGGTGCTGGTCAACAATCTCCCCATCGACGCTCTCGGCCGGCACTGCACACCGAGCTACACGCTGGCGCACGGTTTCTCGTTCACCGACAGCGCGCTCACCGACTTCGTTCCGCCCACGACCCATCTGGCCGCGCTCCGCGGCTACGCCGTACTCATTCCGGACCACGAAGGCCCGCTGATGGCCTACGCCGAACCCTACGTCGCGGGCCACGCGGTACTGGATGCGATGCGCGCGGTGCGCAACTGGCGGGCCGACGAGTTCGGCGCGAGCAAGTTCGCCATGACGGGCTATTCCGGCGGCGCGATCGCCACCCACGGTGCGGTGAAATTGATCCGGAGTTACGCACCCGAGCTCGTACCCGCGCTGGCCGGTGCGGCACTCGGCGGCGTACCCGCCGACTACGAGATCCTGGCCCGCAGTATGAACGGCAATCTGGCCTCGGGCGTGTTCATGGCAGCCGTCTTCGGTATCGCCCGCGAACGGCCCGAGCTCCTGGCCCGGATGAACCACCTCGCCCAGTGGGTGACCACCTCGCCGATGAAAGACCAGTGCGTGAGCGTTTTCGCGCTGCCCGGCGTCCTGCTGCTGCCGATCGATATCGCCGCGAATTCCGCCGACCCGCTGCGCTCGGTGCTGGCCCGGGATATCTACGAGGTGACCCGGATGACGGGACTCGCCTCGGCGGCACCGCTCTACATCTACAACGGTGAACAGGAGTTCTGGATCCCCGCCGAGGGCGCCCGCAATCTCTACCGCGATCAGTGCTCGCTCGGCGTCACCGCGGTCTAACGCAGCGTGTTCGGCGAACATATCGTCGCGGCCGGACTCGGCTATCCCGAAGCGATGACCTGGCTGGACGAACGCCTGCGCGGTATCCCGGCGCGCAGCGAATGCTGAGGACGCGGCCGGGGATCCCCGTGTCTCAGCGGGCGTCGCGCCGATGGTGTACTGAAACGACCCGGTAGAGGCCCGGTTCGCTGGATACGGCGATATCGGCCAGGTGTGCGATATCGCGGCGGATATCCGGATCGGCCAGGGCAGTGCGCAGGTGCTGCTCGCTCTCCCATTGGGCGTAGTTGGTCACCTTGCGTCCGTCGAGGGTGGCATGCAGATTCGCGGAGATGAATCCCGGCCGGTGCCGCATGGTCTGTTCGGTGTGCCGCGTCCACTCCCGGTTCAGTTCGTCCTGGCGTTCCGGCGCGCAGGTGAATATGTTGATCAACGTCACGACGGCGGCGCCGACCGCTATCTCTGTCGCCTCCGGCGCCGGTATTGTCCGGATACCCTGTCTCCCTTCGATTTCCGATGCGTGCTTCTCCGGCACCGGTGCCGGAGATTCCGGCGTCCCGGCGACCGGGATCGGTCCCCTGCTGTCTTTCGCGATCATCGATCCTCCGGCGTCTCGGATTACTGCTCACGACGCTACGGCGCGCAAAGGTTACGGTCGTGGTAGCAAGAGCACCACCCACGAGGGATGGCCGATGAGCGATGGGCAACGAGCCGAGCTGGCGGCATTCCTGCGCGCGCAGCGAGCCCGGCTACAACCGGAAGATGCGGGCCTCGTCCCGGATCTCGATCCCGCTCGCAGGCGCACACCGGGTCTGCGGCGCGAAGAGGTCGCCGAGCTGGCCGGACTGAGCTCGACCTGGTACACGTGGCTCGAGCAGGGCCGCAAGATCACCGCCAGCCCTCAGGTGATCGATGCGCTCGCCAGGGCATTGCGGCTCGACGCCGACGGCCATCGTCATCTGCGTCATCTGGCCGCGTTGCCGGAGCCGTCGCGCCCGGAGTCGGGCTCGTACGCGCCGCAGCGGTGGCAACGCCTGGTGGATTCGATGATGCCCGACCCGGCTTCGATCTATGACAGCCGATTCGACTATGTCGTATGGAAC
>JABFXT010000255.1 GCA_013361595.1 Nocardia sp.
CCGATCTACCCCATCAGGTAGAAGGTCCGGCCGAGCACGGAGGTGTCGGTGCAGACGGCGACCGCGTCGGTGTGCGGGACATCGGTGCCGTCGAGCGCCTCGATGATCCGCCATTCCCGCAGGATCCCGTTGTCCCGGTCGGCCGGCGCCCCGGCCGGTGGTATCCGCAGCACACTGCGGTGCTCACCGCGGGTGATCTCGTAGATCTCGTTCTGTGTACCGCCCGAGAGGAACCGGGTCTGCAGCGGTTCGCGCTTGCCGGGTAATCCGGCGTCGTCCATCCACTGCGCCAACGGCGCGAAGTCGATCACAGGTTGCCCACCTCGTTCTCCAGATAGCCGGCGTACTTTGCCCGCGCCGCTTCGAGCTTGCGGGGTATCCACTCCGTGGGCCACAGATCGTCGCTGGGCCGGTGGTCGCGTAATACCTGTTTGGCGACGGTCATCTTGTGCACTTCGGTGGGCCCGTCGGCCAGGCCCATCACGCCTGCCCCGTGGATCATGGTGAAGAACGGCAGTTCGTTGGTGGTGCCGAGCGCGCCGTGTACCTGCATGGCCCGCCAGGCGATATCGTGCAGCACCGTCGGCATGACGACCTTCACGGTGGCGATGTTCTTGCGGACCTTCTTGTAGTCGTTGTACTTGTCGATCTCCCAGGCCGTGTACAGCACCAGCAACCGGAACTGCTTCAGCTGGGCGTAGGAGTCGGCGATATAGCCCTGGACGAATTGTTTGTCGGCGAGCCGGCTACCGGCGGTCTCCCGGCTGAGCGCGCGTTCGCAGATCATGTCGAGGGCCTTCTGCGCGAGACCGATGGTGCGCATCGCGTGATGGATCCGGCCACCGCCGAGCCGGGTCTGCGCGATCACGAACGCCTGGCCCGCCGCGCCGAGCAGGGCCTCGGCGGGCACCTGCACATCGTCGTAGTGGATGAGTGCGTGCGCGCCGTCGTTCAGCGGTTCCCCGGCCAGGCCGATATTGCGTTCGATGCGGATACCGGGGGTGTCGGCGGGTACCAGGAACATCGACATCCCCTGGTAGGGGCTCACATCGGGGTCGGTCACCGCCATCACGATGAGAAACGCGGCGGTGCGGGCATTGGAGGAGAAGAATTTCCAGCCGTTGATCACCCAGTCGTCGCCGTCGCGTACCGCGCGGGTGCGGAACAGGGTCGGGTCGGCACCGGCCTGCGGTTCGGTCATCGAGTAGCAGGAGAAGAGTTCGCCGTCGAGCAGCGGCCGCAGATACTTCTCCTTCTGGGCCGCGGTGCCGTAGTGCGCGATGATCTCGGCGTTGCCGGTATCGGGCGCCTGGCAGCCGAAGACGATCGGTGCCCACGAGCTGCGACCCAGAATCTCGTTCAGCAGTGCCAATTTCAGTTGGCCGTAACCCTGTCCGCCGAGATCCGGGCCCAGATGGGTCGCCCACAGGCCCTGTTCGCGGACCCGCTGTTTGAGCGGATCGACGGCCGCTCGCCGCGCTCCCGCCAACGGTACGAACTGTTCGTGCGGCCAGAGGAGATCCAGTGGTTCGACCTCATCGCGTACGAACGCGTCGGCCCAGTCCAACTTCGCCTGGAAGTCGGGTTCGGTTTCGAAATCCCATGCCATTTGCGCCTCCTCTCCTGCGGTGAGAATATACTTCTTGTGAACAAGAATGCAATTCTTCCCGCGTCGGACCTGGTCGGCCGGATCGCCCGGAAGGCGGTGGCCGAGCGGGAGGCCGAATACGCCGGGGAGATACGCCGGCTGCTGGACGCCGCGCTGGAACAGGTCCGCCGCTGTGGTGCGAGCACGCGACCCCGGGTGGCCGATATCGTCGCCGCCGCCGGACTGTCCAACGACGCGTTCTATCGGCACTTCCGTTCCAAGGACGCGCTCATGGCGGCGGTGCTCGCCGACGGTACGGAACGTCTGGCGGATTACGTGGCGCACCGGATGTCGAAGGAAGCGGATCCGGCGGCGCGGGTGCGTTGCTGGGTGGCCGCGATCCTCGCGCAGGCCGAACCCGCGCTCGCTGCCGACACCCGGGCGGTGCTGTGTCATACCGGTGCGCTCGGCGCGGATCTGGTCACCGGCCGGACCGGGTCGGCGCCGCGCCGGCTGGCCGAACTGCTGCACGCGCCGTTCGCCGAACTCGGCGTGGCCGACCCGGAATTCACCGCCGGTCTCGTCGCGTACGCGACGGTCGGGAAACTCGCGGAGTACCTCTGGTCGGAGGTCGAACCCGACGCCGCGGCGGTGGCGCGGCTGGGTGAATTCTGTCTGGCCGCGGCGGCGGCCGGACGGTCGTATCCGCTCGGATGAGGTGGTCGACGGAACGGTCACCAGCCAAACCAGCAAACATTGCAATCCTTATGAGGATTGCCGTAGGGTACGCCCATGGACTTCACGATGGGTGCGACCGCCGCGAAGCTCCGCGGCGAGCTACGCCGATTGATCGCCGACGAGGTCCCCGCCGACTATCTGGGTGCGTTCACCGACGATCCCGCGGATCTGGCTGTCGCGCAGCGTTTCTGCGCCACCCTCGCCGATCGTGGACTGCTCTGCACGGCCTGGCCCGCGGAGTTCGGCGGCCGCGACGCCTCGATCTGGGAACAGACCGTGGTCCGCGAAGAGATGTGGGCACAGCACGAACCGCGCGGCGCCCAGTACATGGGTGTCAATTGGGTGGGGCCCACCATCATGCGCCACGGCACGCCGGAACAGCAGCGCAAACACCTTCCCCCGATCGCCCGCGGCGAGGTCGTCTGGTGCCAGGGGTTCAGCGAACCAGAAGCCGGCTCGGATCTGGCCGCACTGCGCACCACCGCCCGGCCCGACGGCGACGGCTGGTCCGTCACCGGACAGAAGATCTGGACTTCCTACGCGTCCATGGCGCAGTGGTGCTTCCTGCTCGCCCGTACCTCGAACGGCGGGCGGAAACAGCAGGGACTCACCGTTTTCCTGCTGCCGATGTCGGATCCGGGTATCACGGTCCGGCCGATCGCCTCCATGCTGGGACCCCATCATCTCAACGAAGTCTTCTTCGACGGTGTCCGCGCGACCGAGGCCGATGTGCTGGGCGAAGTGGGCCACGGCTGGTCGGTGGTGCAGGAAGTGCTGGCGTTCGAACGTGTCGGAATAGCCCGTTACGCCCGCTGCGACCGGCTGCTGCATGCTGCGCCGGAAGTGCTCGGGGAACTCTGGGACGAGATCCCGGCGACCCTGCGCGGGCGCTGGGCGCGCATGCTCACCCGCTGCCGCCGGGCGCGGCTGCTCGCGTATCAGGTGCTGTCGCTACAGAGTTCGGGCACCGTCGCACCGGGCGACGCCGCCGCCTACCGTATCGCGGTGACCCGGCTCGATCAGGAGAGCGCCGAAGTGCTGGTGGAACTGGCCGCGGCGGTCCCGGGCGATTCCGGCCCGCGCCGCCGGTTCCGGCGCGCGGTCCACGATCACTGGCGGTACGCGAATGCCGCGACTGTCGCCTCCGGCAGTATCGAGGTGCAGCGCATTCTGCTGGCCCGGGAACTACTGGCTGT
>JABFXT010000434.1 GCA_013361595.1 Nocardia sp.
GGGTCTGGTGCGAGCGTGAACCCGGACTCGCGTCCGCAGCCCGGCCGCGCGGCCCGGCTGCCGCGGCGCTCTTCGCGGCGGAGCAAGCCGGCTCGGATCTCCGCCCCGCGGCCGAGGAAACGGTCGCCAGCGCGGCGGCCGGCCCGGTCGACGAGTATGCCGAACAAGCCGCGAACGGATCGTTGGTGGCGGCCGCGGGCACACTGCTCGGGGGCGGTACGGCCGACGATATCGCCGATACGCTACTGGCCGGAATTCCGAAGGCCGCGCATATGGGCCGGGAGGCCTACGCGCTCGTCCTCGGCCGGGGATTGGCGAAGGCGGGCTCATTGGTGCTGGACCCGGGGGCGTTGCGCCGCCTCGACCGAGTCCAGGTGGTCGTCATCGACGGCGCGGCACTGCGTGGTGACACCCGGGCCGTGCTCGAGGTCGAGGTCTCGGCGCCGGGGTGGCGCCGGGGACGGATCTTCGAGATCGCCGATGCCCTGCTGCACGGCGAGCAGATCCCCGCGTCCGTCGACGAGATCGGTTTCGACAGCGCCGCCCTGCAGTGGCACGAGCCCTCGGCTTCCACTGTGCCGGGGACCGACCGTGCCGACCTGCTCGCCGACGGCGCGACGGTCGCCACCGTGACCATCGGGTGGGAACTCGACCCGTGCGCCGTTCCGCTGATCGAAACCGCCCGGCGTACCGGTGCGCGGGTGGTGCTGCGCAATATCGCCGGCACCGAGGAACTCGGCGCCTCGGTCACCGCCGCCCACGACCCGAGCACCGGTCTGCTCGACCTCGTCCGGGAACTGCGCGCCGACCGTGGCCCGGTACTGCTGATCTCGTCGTTGCATCCGGACGCCGACCCGGTGGATACCCTGGCCGCCCTGGCGCTCGCCGATATCGGGGTAGCCGTCGACGATCCCGCGGCAGCGGCACCGTGGACCGCCGACCTCGTCACCGGCACCGATCTCACCGACGCTGTCCGGGTGCTCGCGGCGGTCGTGGCTGCCCGCCCGGCGATCGATACCGCGGTGCGCCTGGCCAAGGCGGGCAGCACCTTGGCGGGCCTGCTCGTGGTCACCGGGGAAACCGGCCGGCGGACCCGGTTCGGGCTGGGACGCTGGCTCGCTCCGGTCGATGCCGCGGGCGCCACTGCCTGGATCCTGTGCGGGCTGGCCGCGCAGCGAGTGGTCCGGTCACCGGATCCGCCGCCGCAACCACTCACCGCCTGGCACACCCTCGACCCCGCGATCGTGTACGCGCGAGTCCTCCGTGGCCGGCGGTCACCGATTCCGAATCCCACACCGAACTGGCGCCGCAGGGCCTCCGCCCTGTCGAACAATGTGGTGGGCGAACGACTGCGGGTACCCACAGCACTGCTGGGCCGGCTGGCCGGGGCGGCACGCCGGGAACTGAGCGATCCGCTCACACCCGTTCTCGCCATCGGCGCCGCGGCTGCCGCGATCCTGGGCAGCAATGTCGATGCGCTGCTGGTGGCGGGCGTGATGAGCGTCAACGCACTGGTCAGCGGCATCCAGCGGCTGCGCGCCGAGGACGCCGCGGCGGCCCTGTTCGCCGAACAAGAACAGGCTGTCCGCCGGGTCGTCGTTCCGAAAGCGGCCACCGGGAGCCGACTGGAGGCGGCGCGGACCTCGGACCGGGTCGGTGTCGTTTCCGCGGCCCGGCTGCGGCCCGGCGATATCGTCGAACTGCGGGCGTCGGAGGTGGTACCGGCCGATGCCCGGCTGCTGGTCGCCGAGGATCTCGAGGTCGACGAGTCCTCGATGACCGGTGAGTCGGTACCGGTGCTCAAACACGTCGAGCCGGTGGCCGGCCCCGCCGCGGAACGCGCGAGCATGCTGTTCCAGGGCAGCACGATAGTCGCCGGGCGGGCCCGCGCGATCGTCGTGGCCACCGGTCCGGCCACAGTCGCGAATCGCGCGATCTCCGCGGTGTCCGGCGTGGCACCCGCCACCGGGGTCCAGGGCAGGTTGCGTGATCTCACGGGCCGGGTTCTGCCGCTCACCCTGGCCGGCGGCGCGGTGGTCACCGGATTGTCGCTGGTGCGCCGGGGACCACTGCGCCGGGCGGTGGCCGACGGGGTGGCGATCGCCGTGGCCGCCGTCCCGGAAGGGCTACCCCTGGTGGCGACCATGGCCCAGCTCGCCGCCGCCCGCCGGTTGTCGAAACTGGGGGTGCTGGTCCGGGCGCCCCGGGCGCTGGAGGCCATCGGCCGCGTCGACACCGTCTGCTTCGACAAGACGGGCACGTTGACACTGAACCGGCTCGCCGTCGTGACGGCCGTGCCACCGGATTTCCCGCCGGGCGGCGACCTTCCGGCGATCACCGATGCGGCGGCCGCCGCGGTGGTGCGGGCCGCCGGGTGGGCCTGCCCGCGCCCGGACACGGGTGAGGGGCACACACATGCCACGGACGAAGCCGTCCTCACCGCCGCCGCGCGCCTGCCGGAGGACGGTCCCGAACCGATCGTGCTCGCCGAGCTGCCCTTCGAATCCTCCCGCGGATATGCGGCGGCCGTCATCGTCGACCGCGACGGCGGGCCCGGCGCCTCGGCACGGGTGGTCCACAAGGTCGCCCCGGAGCTGATCGTGCCGCGCTGCCGGTTCGACAGCGGGCCCGCCGGGCGGGCCGCGGCGGATGCGCTCGTCCACCACCTGGCGGATCAGGGCCTGCGGGTACTCGCCGTCGCCCAGTGCGACCTCGACTCGATCGGGGACGGGACACGTTTCGACCAGGACCGGATCGAGGAACTGGCAACCGATCTGACCACCACCGGTTACCTCGGTCTCGCCGATACCGTCCGAGAATCGGCGCGCCCCCTCCTGCAGCGGCTGGCCGCCGCCCACTGCGCCGTCGCGTTGATCACCGGGGATCATCCCGTCACCGCCCGTGCCATCGCGCGCCAACTCGGTTTCCCGGCCGACGCCCGGGTCGTCACGGGTGCCGAACTGGCCGCCGCCGACGAGAACGCCAGGGTCGAACTGGCGGCCTCGGCCCAGGTTTTCGCGCGGGTCGGCCCGGAACAGAAGGTGCAGGTGGTCGCGGCTCTGCAACAGTGCGGGCGCGTGGTCGCCATGGTCGGCGACGGCGCCAACGACGCTGCGGCGATCCGGATGGCCGATGTCGGTATCGGGGTGACCGGACGCGGATCCTCGCCCGCCCGCGAAGCCGCCGATCTGGTGTTGACCGGCGAGAACCTCACCGCACTACTCGACGCTCTCGTCGAAGGCCGCAATATGTGGATCGGTGTCCGCGATGCCCTGACCCTGTTGCTCGGGGGCAACGCGGGCGAAGTGGTGTTCACCATCCTCGGCACCGCCCTCGGCCGCGGCGGCGCCCCGGTGAGTACCCGGCAGCTCCTGCTGGTCAATCTGCTCACGGATATGTTCCCGGCGCACGCCATCGCCGTGTCCGCGCCGAGCCGCCCGGCCACGGGGGCGCCGGCCGCGACCGGTACCGGCCATCCGGATTCGGTCCTGTCCGCACCCGCACCCTCCCTCGGCCGT